>NZ_JBEZZB010000157.1:0-15314 GCF_040638955.1 Actinoplanes sp. NPDC024001 | reverse complement strand
GTGACGGCCGGGCGGAGATCGTGGTGGCGGCGGATGCGCCGGGTAGTGCTTTCTGGGTGATGGATTTCGATCCGGAGGCCGGGACCTGGTCGTCGGCCGAGTTCCGGTGCAGTGACTCGGACGTCGGGGTGCGGCTGGCGGTGGCTGGTGATGTCGACGGTGACGGCCGGGCGGAGATCGTGGTGGCGGCGGATGCGCCGGGTAGTGCTTTCTGGGTGATGGATTTCGATCCGGAGGCCGGGACCTGGTCGTCGACCGAGTTCCGGTGCAGTGACTCGGACGTCGGGGTGCGGCTGGCGGTGGCCGGTGATGTCGACGGTGACGGCCGGGCCGAGATCGCGGTGGCGGCGGACACGCTGGGCAGTGCCTTCTGGGTGATGAAGTACAACCCGGTCGCCGCCGCGTGGAGCCACCTGAGCCAGATCCCCGGGCACAGCGTGGAGGCCGACTTCTTCGGCACCGAACTCGACGTCACGGCGACGTTCGCGGCGTCCGGTGATTTCGACGGCGACGGCCGGGCCGAGATCGCGGTGGCCCCGTCCGCACCGGGCAACGCCCTCTGGGTGATGCGATTCCATCCCGCCGGCGGGACCTGGGCACACCTGAGCCCGCTGCTCCATCCCCTGCACGCCGACCTGGTGTGCAGCACCCAGGACGTCGGCGCGAGGTTTGCCGTCGCCGGCGACTTCGAAGGCGACAAGTTCGCCAAGATCGCCGTCGGGGTGGACCGGGTCGGCAGCGAGGGCAACGACTTCTGGGTGATGCGGTGGAAGCCCGGCCCGGCCGTGCAGATCTACGTGCGCCGCGACGCGTGGGCGCTGACCGCCCCGTGGGATCCGATCACGCTGGCCTATGCCCGCGGGGTGCGCGTGATGCAGGGCCGCCCGGACGCGGACCCCACGAGCTGGGCCTATCAGGCGGCGATCCATGCCACGTTCGAGGTCCCACCGGCCGGTGCCGCGTGGAACCAATGCCAGCACCGGCACTGGTTCTTCCTGCCCTGGCACCGGATGTATCTGTACTACTTCGAGCGGATCCTGCGGGCCGCCGTGCTCAGCGCGGGTGGCCCCGCCGACTTCGCCCTGCCGTACTGGGACTACGACCAGCCGGAGCCCCGCGACTCGCTGCCCGAGCCGTTCCGGCTGCGGAACCTGCCCGACGGCACACCGAACCCGCTGTTCGTGCCCGCACCGAACCGGTCCGCCGCCTTCAACGCGGGCGCCCGGGTCGACCCGCGGGTGGCGTCACCGTCGGCCGCGCTCGACCTCACCGACTTCTTCCAGCCGGCCGGGGTGGCGAGCTTCGGCGGGGTGAACCGCCCACCCGTGCAGTTCGGCGCGTTCACCGACAGCGGCCAGCTGGAACTGGTCCCGCACAACGCCATCCACTCGCTCGTCGGTGGACGGTCACGGGGCCGATGCGAGGGTGGCTGGCTGGCGGATCCCCGATGCGCGGCGCGAGATCCGGTCTTCTGGGTGCACCACGCGAACATCGACCGGCTGTGGAACAGCTGGCTGAATCGCGGCGGCGGCCGGCTCAACCCCACCGATCCCGCGTGGCTGGGGCAGCAGTTCGCGTTCGCCGACGAGAACGGCAACCACGTTGTCCTCAGCCCCGCGGACGTCGTCGACAGCGCCGTCCAGCTGGGCTACACCTACGCCTGAGGTGAGCCAGGATGTCGAACCCACACCCGCCGGAACTGGCGGCCGCGACCGCTCACCCGCTCACCCTGCGCGGGGAGCCGGTGGTCGCCCGGCTGGTCATGCCGGTCAGCAGCCGGAACCTGGTCTTCCACGCCATCGACATCCGGCGCCCGGAGCGGGCGCTGGTCAGCGTCGACAACATCGAGGCGGCGGAGAACCCGGGCGTCGCCTACGGCGTCTTCGTGGGCAGCGGCGACGGCACCGAACCGGAGAGCTATCTCAACGTCGGGGCGATCTCGCTGTTCGGGGTGGAGATGCGCGACGACACCACCGTCCGGCACGACGAGGCACCCGGCTTCCGGCAGATCTTCGACGCCACCACCAGCCTGCAACTGCTGGCCGGGCAGGGCGGCTGGGACGCCGGTGCGATGAACGTACGGTTCGAGCTGATCCTGCCGCTGCCGCCGACCGGGCGGGAGAGCCTGGTGCAGCCGCTCATCGAGGAGCAGCGGGCCGCCGCCGCGCAGATGCCGGTCACCATCGGGCGGGTCGGGCTCTTTGTCTATTAGCCCGCCGGCCCGGCTGGACCGCCTGCGCCGGTGGGGCGCGTGGCACCCGGAGTGGCCGCTGCTGGCCGGAGCGGCCGGCGCCTGGGCGGTGCTGATCGTCCAGGCGCCGGTCCCGCACCGGCACGGGCCGCACGGTCTCACCGACTGGGCGCTGATGAGCCTGGCGATGATGGTTCCGGCCGCCGCGCCGGTCATCCGCTACGTCGGCCTCAACTCGATCCGGTCCCGGCGCCTGCTCGCCATGGCCCTGTTCGTGACGGCTTACCTGGCGGGCTGGACCGCGTACGGCGTGGTGGTCCTGACCGTGGCCGGCCTGGCCGGCCGTGCCGAGGTCGCCCCGCGGCTGCAGCTCGCGGTGGTTCTCGGGGTGGCCGGCCTGTGGCAGCTCAGCCGCTGGAAACGCTCGGTGCTCGGCACCTGCGTGCGGCCGGTGCCGCTGCCGCCGGTCGGCTGGCGGGCCAACGCGGCCTGCGCCCGCTTCGGGGTCTCGCACAGCTTCCGCTGCATCACGTCGAGCTGGGCGCTCATGCTGCTGATGCCCTCCGGGAGCCTGTGGCTGATGGCGCTGCTGACCGTGGTCGCGGTGGCCGAGAGCGTCGTTCCGCTCGGCGCCCGGTCGGCCACCCCGCTCGCATTCGTCCTGGCGATCTCCTGCGTAGCGGTGGTGGCCGAGCTCTGAGGGTCAGGAACTCCGGGTTCTGACCGTTGCTTCCGGGTGTTCGACCTTCTCGGCCGGCGCCGGCCCGGTGAGAGCTGCCCGATCGGTCGTTCCCCGCCCGCCGAGGGTCCGCTGCTGCTCGGTGGCGGACGGTGGCATGGCCACGGCGGCGGCCGCCGGCTGCTCGCCCTGCGGGTCCTTGGCGGGCAGCTTGTTGAGCACGTCGCGCGCCTGGTTGTCGATCAGGCGGGACACCAGCTGCTGGCCGTAGCCGAACAGCAGCGCGTACGCCAGGATCTGCTGCTGGTTGTTCAGGTCGGTGAAGCCGGGGATGAAGTCACCGCCGAGCAACAGCATCCCGCTCACCGCGGTCAGCGCCCCCAGCGGCGGCTTCAGCAGGGCCAGCGCGATGGGTACGTCGTAGGGCGTCGAGGTGCCGCGCAGGTTGCGGATGCTGAAGGCCGCCGCCAGGGCGCCGCCGATCAGGCCGAGGCCGGCGACGATCGGCACGTCCGCGCTGCTCGGTCCCGCCGCGCCGCTGGGGCAGGCCGGCTCGTCGGGCGCCGGCGCGTCGAAGCACATCGGCAGCACCTCCGGCTGGAAGGCGACCAGCGCCACCAGCGCGATCATCAGGACCAGGATCAGCGCCGCGCAGAAGATCAGCATGTTGCGGAAGTTGCGGACCCGGACGTGCATCTGGTCGGCGGCGTCGTAGCCGACCTCCATGGCTTCCTGCACCTGCGCCCGGAAGGCCGGCGTGCCGGTGTCGGTGCGCTGGGCGAGCCGTTCGATCTCCGCGCGTTGCGGGTCGGAACGGTCGAGCACGGCCTGCGCGCGCCGCACCACTCCCGGAACCTGGGCCGTCACCCAGTCCTCGGGCATCAGCTCGATGAGGCTGGTCTCAGCGGCGTGCAGGCTCTGGTACGCGAGCGCCACCGACGTGCCGCGCCATCGGGCGATCGGGCCGCGCCGGCGGCGGAGCACCTCCTGGTCGGCGGTGTCCAGCAACCGGGTCACCACGTCCGTGATCGCGTCCTGCCGGGGCTGGGACGGCCCGGGCGAGCCGACCGGTCCGGCCCGGGCGACCGCCAGCTGGCCGCGCAGCAGGGACGACTTCACCGAGACGTCCGCGGCCCATTGTTCGCGCAGGATCGAGGTGGTCATGGGCCTCTCCTCTCCAGCGTGGAGACCATCGCGCGCGGAAAGATCCGGTTCCGGCATGGCGTCAGGGTGGCAGCATTCGCTCGCCCGCCGCATCCGGGAACTCCCGATAATCCCAGCATTCCGGCCGATCAGTTAATGTCGCCCGGCTGATCGGTGCTGACCGGCTATTGCTGATTGACACGATCAATGCGGCGGGCGTAGACCGGAACTGGGATCGCATTCCGCGCTCAATTGACTTCCGGCTGCTTTCCGCTGCCGGAAAACATCCGGGAGTCAGCATGGCTGACACGCAGGAACATCACGGCCTCCTCTGGTTCGCGAATCGGTCCGCGCCGCGGTCCTACTACTTCCTGCCGCGCCGGGCCGACGTGCAGCGTGACGACGACGGCCGGCCGATGGTGACGCTGCTGGTGGCCGGCCCGGGCGGGTTCCTGACGCTCACCGGGATGTGGCGTCCCGGCGCCGACGCCCTCGACGGCCTGCGCAAGGAGATCGCCGAGCGGGAGCAGATCGACGACGCCGCGACGATCACGCTGGCGTTCGCGCCGGTGCGGTCGGTCTCCTGCGAGCTGGTGCTGGACGACGGCACGGTCCTGGCGCGCAGCCGGACGTCGGGCTCGCCGCCGTACTCGGCGCTGTTCAGCGTGTCGCTGACCGCGGCCCAGCTGGTCTCCGCGGCGGCCGGCCTCGGCGGCCGCCCGGGCTTTCTCGCCGTGCGTTACCGGGCCGAGGTGCTCACGCCGATCATGGCCGGTGCCCGGTTCACCGGCGCGGGCGCCGAGCTGATCTCGTGGCTGCGTGCCGCGGCCACGACCGGCCCGGCGGGGCTGCGCGCGGCGATCGAGCAGGCGATCACCGACGGACTGGCCCGGGTGGAGCTGAGCGTGCCGGGCGACCCGTCGTCCGAGCTGGTCACGGAGCTCTATGACCGGGTCCTGAGCCGGGCCGCCGAGGCGGTGCCCGGCTTGCTCGACGGTGGCTCCTTCGAGGTCACCGTCGAACTCGGCCGGGATGTCGAGCAGCCGTTCTCGGCTGACGCGGACCTGGCCACGATCGAGGGCCGGGACACCGTCCGGCTGCCCGCCGGGATCGTTGCGCCCGCGCCGGAGACGGCGCCGGCGCCGGCGCCGGGCGTGCGGCTCGGCCTGGACCCGGCCGGCGCGCCGCTGGCGTGGATCCGGGTCCGCCGCGGTGACGCGACCGCGGTGCTGACGGCGCCGGACTTCCGGCCGGCCGATCCGGGGACGGCCGGCGGCCCGGTCACGGTGATCACCGGATACACCGACGGCTCGCCGATCCACCGGGTGGACCTGCCGGCGCGGGCGGGTGAGCTGGTCCTCGGCGCGCGCGACGTGGGCCTGGCCGAGGTGACGGTGGACGGCCGGGCGCTGGCCCGTGCCGGCGCTGTCGCGGCGGAGGTGTTGCTGACCCGCGGGCCGCACCGGCACACCGTGCGGCTCGGCGGCGACGACTGGACGGCGCGCCGGTGGCTCGTCGTGCCCGAGGGCGCCGCGCCCGGCGCCGACTACCGCTGGACGGCGACCACGGCCGACGGCCGCGTCGTCCGCCACGATCGGGCGCACTCGGAAACCGGCGAGATCGTTCTCGCAAGCTTTTAAAAGGAGCCGGCCGTGTTGCAGATCGACAAGGTTCAGACCATCGAGGGCGTGACCGTTCACACCGACGGCGACAGTTTCTCCACCTTCTATCTCATTCCGGAACAGCCCCGATATCGGCGTTATCCGGACGGCACGCTGGCCTTCCGGTTCATCAAATACCGATTCGCGGTGGACCGCCCCGGAGACCGGAAGGGTGGCGGATTCGTGCTGTTCGACGTCGAATTCGTGGTCGACGAGGCGAAGCTGCCGGTGATCACCGAGAAATTGCAGGCCCAGGTGAACGCCGAGGCGGCGCGGCGGGGCATCACGCCGGCGCCGCCGGTCACCATCGGCACGATCAGCTACACCAAGGGAACGTCCGCGCTGATCGTCCCGGGTGCCGGCGGGTTCGTCGAGAAGGAGCACAACCCCGGCATGCCGTCGCTGTTCGGCCGCAACATCTGCTCCTTCGGCCTGGAACTGAGCCAGGACGGCGCCGAGTTCTTCGAGAAGGCGATGCAGGGGCAGGGCGGCACGGTGTCGGTCGTCTACAACATGTGGTTGTTGGCGCAGCTCCCGAAGATCGAGGTGAACGCGCACTTCCGCGCCTCGACGTTCTACAGCTTCTTCCAGACCATCCACGTCGACTGGAACTTCTGGGGGCTGGACTCCTACCGGGAGACGCTGCGCGAGCAGATGATCTCCTCGGAGTCGATGGTGCTGGACTTCAAGTGGGGCGGCGTCACCGACGAGAAGATCCGGGGGCCGATCCGGGACTGGGCGACCCGGACGCTGGAGGACGCCGTCGAACGCAAGATGATCAAGGCGATCGCCCCGGTGCCGGACGACCAGCGCGACCTGCCGGACGGCATCGAGGACGTCACCCGGGACATCTCCAAGACGCAGATCTCGAACGTGGACATCCATTACCGCGAGTCCCAGACGGTCGAGTGGAACATCGCGCCGCAGGGGATCCTGCAGAACATCACCGCCCTCAAGGACGGCGCGGGCGCACCCGTCAAATGGGAGGACTACGCCACCACGATCGACCTGAACTCTGATTTCTTCCGCGAACTGCGCGTCGATGTGAACGTCAACGGCGATTTCACGAACCTGCCCATCCACTCGGTCGAGGTGCAGGTGCTCTACCACGGCCGGCCGATGCCGAACCTGACGCCCGGCCAGCCCGAGGGCGAGGTCGTCCTGAAAAGCCCGGACGAGATCGGCAAGTTCGCCACCTACGTGGACGGCGACGACTGGAACTACCAGTACCGCTACCGGATCAACTACCGGGGCACCAGCGGGGTGTTCGAGTCCGGCGAGAAGACCACCAACGAGGGCAACCTGGTCTTCGGCGTCGACGACGTCGGGATCCTCTCGGTGGAGGCGTCGACCGGCGCCGACCTGAACTGGGAGGAGGTCGACACCGCGCTGGTCACCTTCCACTACGCCGACGACGACGTCGCCCCGATCGAGGAGCAGTTCCAGCTCACCAAGGCCAACCACACCAAGAAGATCCAGAAGGTCATCCTCAAGCCGATGCGCAAGGAGTACCGCTACCGCGTGCGGTACTTCATGAAGGGTGGCAAGGAGGTCGAGGGGCCCGAGCTGACCTCACGGGCCCCGAACCTGGTCATCAACGACGTCTTCGGTGGCCGCCGGACGGTCTACCTGCGCGGCGTCGGCGACTTCACCAACCGGGTGCAGAACGTATTCGTCAACCTGGAGTACCGGGACGACAAGAACAAGTACACCCAGGCGCGCAGCCAGGCGCTGAGCTCCGCGATGCCGAGTTTCGACTGGTCCTTCCCGGTGATCGACGAGACGGTCGGCGACGTCTTCTACAGCGCCACCATCGCCTACAAGGACGGCACCAGCGAGGAGATCCCCCGGCAGGTGGCGACCTCGTCCACCATCCCGCTGCCGCCGCCGGTCGAGGCCTTCCTCGACGTGACGATCGTGCCCGATCTGCTGGACTGGAGCCGGTTGCGTCTCGTGAGAGCGGCGCTGAGCTACACCGACCTGGACGCTTCGATCGCGGTGAACAAGGACTTCATCTTCAGCCCGTCGAAGACGGCCACGCAGACGTGGCGGGTGGAGCTGAAGGACAAGGACCGCGACCAGTTCTCGTACACGATCACGTACTTCCTCACCGACGGGACCCAGAGGACCGTCAAGTCCGACGGCACGGTCGACGACCGTACGCTGATCCTCGACTTCGGGGGTTAGGGCGATGCTCTCCCTCCAGCCGCCGTTCCACGTCATCGAGGGCGTCGCGGTGCTGCGCGACACCACGCCGGGCAGCTACTACTTCATGCCGGCGATGCCGCACCTGAGCACCGTGCGCGACGAGGCGCTCGGCATCGACCTGCCGCAGCTGCAACTGCTCAAGTTCCGCGACGACGTGGACCCGGCCGGCGGCGCCTTCCTGACGTTCGGCGTGGACCTGTCGTTCGACGCCGAGCGGCTGGCGAACGTGGCGTCCGAGATCCGGCGGCTCGACCGGCTCGACCGGGATCCGCTGCTGGCGCCGGTGCCGCTGGAGAACGGCAGCGTGCGCCTGATGATCCTGGGGCAGACCAACGCGGCCGGCGGCAGCGGCGGGCAGTCCCGCTTCGAACTGAAGATCAACCCGCCGCACGAGTCGAAACCCGCCCTCTACGGCAAGAACGAGGCGATCTTCTCGGTGCAGCTCGACGCGGACAGCGCCACGCTGATCGAGGCGGCCCTGCTGGAGGGCACGATGCTGCCGGTCGGCGTGATGTACCTGCTGGAGTTCTTCGCGCTGCGCCCGGCCTTCACGGTCCGGGTGAGCGCCGACTGGAACCGGGTGCAGAAGCACTTCGAGGAGTCCTTCGGCTTCGACGCCATCTTCGCCTCGGTGGACATCGACAGGGTTGTCGACGAGCTGATCGAGTCGCGGGCCGTCCTCATCGAGGTCGACTCGTTCCTGCCCGAGGGCGAGGACGCCGGCTCCTGGGTGGGCCGCCGCGACCAGGCGATCAACGACTTCAAGGACATGGTCCTGGACAGCTTCTTCGAGCCCAGCATCGAGCCGGTCAAGGAGGAGGAGGACGGCTGGGACAAGTTCACCCACACCGCGGAACGCCTGGCGCTGCTCGCCGCGACCGGCGGCCTGGGCACCGCCAAGTTCCACTACAAGAGGCAGGACCTCACCCGCATCGACGACAAGAAGCTCAACCTGACCATGAACGAGCGGGTCACGGTCAAACGCACGATCTATCCCCAGGCCAACCTCAAGAGCCTGGGTACGGAACTGCGCTCGCTGATCGACCAGGGCCGGCTCGACCGGTCGGCGGTGATCCAGGAGGTGGACCTGAACTCGGCCTGGTTCCGCCGGCGGCAGGTGCAGGCGCACGCGCTGGTCAACTTCGACCACGACCAGGTCGACTCGGTGAACCTCACCGTGGCGTACGGCGGCGACCCGCAGACGCTGCGGCTGACCGGGGCCACCGCCTCCGGGACCCGGCAGTGGAACAGCATCCTGGACGGCAAGGTGATGCGCCGCGACGTCGAGTACCGGTACCGGGTGAACTTCGGCGACGTCGACACCACCGAACGGCCCGGCGTGATCGAGTCGCCGCCGCTGGTGACCCGCGGTGACGAGTTCGAGATCTCGCCGCGCGCCGAGGGCCTCTACTTCGTCGACGACATCGTGATCGGCGCCGAGGCCCTGCCCTGGGACCGCTACCCGAGCGTCGGCGTCGACGTCCGCTACACCGACGAGCGGCACGGCATCCGGCTCGCCGAGACCTTCATGCTGACCAGGGCCAAGCCCGAGATCACCTGGCGGCGGTTCCGGCTGGACGCCGAACGCGACGGCTACGAGGTACGGATCACGTACCTGAGCGCCGACCACCGCGACATCGTGGTGCCCTGGCAGCCGACCGACCAGGAGCGGCTGCTGATCCGTGACCCGCGGCCCGGCAAGCGAACCGTGCAGGTGATCCCCGCGGTGCCGTGGGGCCTGGTTGCGATGGTGCTGGTCGAGCTCTGGTACACCGACCCGGCGAACCGGATCGACGAGCGGCAGACGCTGTCGTTCCTGAACACCGAGACCGACCGGCTGCCGAAGGTGTTCACGGCCAACCTCGCCGATCCGGAGCAGCGGTTCGTCGGCTACTCGGCGATGATCCTGCTCAGCGACAACCGGATGATCACCGTGCCGCCGTCGATGACCGCCGCGGCGTCCGTCGTGATCCGCACCGACCTGATGGGGCACCGGATCATCGCGGTCCGGCCCGGTGTCCCGGACTTCGCCGCGGCCGGCATCGTGCGCCTCGAGGCGGACCTGGAGTTCTCCGATCCGGCCGCCGGGCTGAGCATGCGGGATACCTTCACGTTCCTCTCGCCGCGCGACTCGGCCCTGTTCGAGTACGACTACAGCGCCGCGGAGCGGTCCCGGTACCGCTGCGCCGTGCGCACCCTCTACGGCAACGGCACGGTCCGCGAACGTGATCTCGGCATGCTCGACAGCGACCGGCTGATCGTGCCGGCGGCGTGAGGAAGGGGCGCCACGATGCAGATGATCGGCAGCGGCACCCAGGTCATCGAGGGTGTCACCGTCCTCAAGGACCACGCCGACGAGCGGCTGCACTGGGCGATGCCCGGCACGGTGCGCCTCGCCGAACGCGACGGCGTACCCCAGTTCACCCTGATCCGCTACCGCCCGGCGGTGGCCGGCAGCGGCGTACGCGGCGGCGGCTTCCTCGTCATGGAGGTCGACCTGCGGCTGGAACCGGAGACCGAGCGCAAGATTCTGAACGCGCTGGCGCGCACCACGAACGGGACACCGCGGCTGTCGATGGTGCCGTTCGACGACGGCTCGGTGCAGGTGGTCGCCCTGAACATCCAGGGCGGGGGCGGCACGGCCGCGCCGGTGCCACCGCCGGGTGCCTTCCTCGCGATCGAGTCGGTCCTGGGCGCCACCGTCCCGAGCATCACCGGCACGAACAACGCGGTCTTCAGCCTGACCCTCAGCGAGGAGGGCGCCACCATCCTGGATCAGGCGTTCCGGCAGGGCGCGACGCCGGTCGGGGTGATGTACCACCACCGGTACACCGTGCTGCGCCCGGCGCTGGACGTGGAGATCACTGCGAACTTCAAGCGGGTCTACGACCACCTCAGCATGGGCATCGACCTGTCCGCCGGCTTCCCGGTCTACGGCGTGCCGGTCTATCTGGAGGCGGGCATCGACCTGGCCTTCGAGAAGCTGAAGCAGGACGGTGTGATCACGGTCCGCGTGATCAACTTCGCGAACGCGGCGGATCAGGCCGACAAGGAGAAGTGGGCGCTCGAGTTCTTCAAGCAGAACCTGATGGCGGACTGGTTCAAGGCCACCTTGCCGCCGGTGACCTTCGACAAGCCGGCCGATCCGGCCAAGCCCGCCGATCCGGCCAAGCCCGCTGATCCGGTCAAGCCCGCTGATCCGGCCAAGCCGAGTGAGCCCGCCAAGCCCGGCGACCCGGCGAAGCCGGCCGACCCCGCGAAGCCGGCCGACCCCGCGAAGCCGAGCGAGCCCGCCAAACCTGGTGAGCCGGCGAAGCCGGCCACCGGGGGCGGCGAGGCCCCCGTCAAGGAGGTCTGGGCGCTGCCGTTCGACGAGGCCGAGCGCCTCGGCGCCACCATCACCAAGGAGGTGCAGCCGCCCACCGCCGGCTACGACGTGCAGCTCGCCCAGTCCGCCGCCAGCGACCGGGTCACGCTCACCTTCACCGGCGGTGCGACCGCACCGGTGGTCCGGGTCGACAACCGCCCGCAGACCCTGTCCGGCCGCCAGCTCTCCCTCGACGTCGCCGCCGGCGCGGCCCTGACCGTCGACGCCGACTATCCGGCCGTGCCGGGCGCCGAGCGGGAGTTCCGCCTCTCCTTCGACTTCGACAAGCCCCTGGCCCCGGGCTGGTCGGTCGAGCCACCGGGCGCCGCCTACCGGGGCTATCTGACGAACCGCACCAGCCCGCTGGACACCCGCTTCGAGACCAGCACCGGCGGTGGCGGTGAACAGCGCGGCGCCGACGCGGTGCGGGCCTGGCTGAGCGGCCTCGGCTCGCCACGGCGCGTGCAGATCGACGCGTACGCCAGCTTCGAGGGCGACGTGACCAAGGCGGTCCTCAACCGGGAGCTGAGCAGCCGCCGCCTCGACGTGGCCCGCGGCATCGTCGGCGACGCCGCGGAGATCCTGCAGCAGCAGGCGCACGGTTTCGGCCCGGCGCAGGCCGCGAACCGCGTCGGCGACCCGAACGACCGGGTCGCGGTGATCAGGGGCGCCGCGGCGGGCACGCAGGCCGTGAAGATCCGCGCCACGCTGCGCCGGGCGGCCGCCCCGGCCCCGAAACCCGATCCGGAGCCGAGCCCCGAGCCCAAGCCGGAGCCGAAACCCGACCCCAAGCCGTCGCAGGACCCGAAGGCCCCGGTCGTCCCGCCGGTGCCCGGCATCGGCGTGAAGCTCGCCTTCAGCCTCAAGAAGATCGAGCAGGTCGAGGACAAGTCGGTCACGTTCAGCTACCAGCGGCAGGAGGCCGTGCAGCGGGTGCACGCGCCGCAGGGCCTGCTCCGGCTGCTCGCCGACGATCTCGACGGGCCGCCGCACTTCCTCGAGGTCGACCTGGACAGCCCGTTCCTGCGCAGGCTGGACCTGCAGATCGAGGCGCCGGGCAACTTCGAGCGGATCGGGCTGATCAAGTCCGACGTGGCGATCGAGTACGGCCGCCCGTCCGAGCCGGTGAACCTGCGGCACCGGGACATCAGCTTCCGGCCGTCCGGCTCCACGCTGGAGCGGGCGTCGTTCTTCCTCAACCGGCAGCTCGACCTCGACTACCGCTACACCGTGCAGTACCACTTCGACGCGCTGTCCGGCTGGGACGGGCAGCAGCTCAGCTACGAGCTGCCGGTCAGCACCACGCTGGACCGGACCTTGCTGATCAACCCGTACCGGGACTTCGGTTTCCTGGAGGTGCAGATCGTCCCCGGCGACATGGACGCCGCGATGATCGACTCGACCGACGTGCTGCTGCGGTACGACGATCCCGGCCGGTGGAGCCGCAACCGCACCATCACGGTGCGGCCGGACTCGCCGCCGCAGTCCTGGAAGCTGCGGCTGACCGACCCGCTCCGCCGCGACTACGAGTACCGGTTCCTGCACCGTCTCAAGGACGGCACCAGCCGGGAGACCCTGCCGGTGCGCACCTCCGCGACCTCGATCGCGGTCAACGACCCGTTCGACGATCCGCTGATCGTCGAGTTCTTCCCGAACTACGACCGGACCGGCATCGCCATCGTCTTCGTCGACGTGACGTTCGCCGAACCACCGCATCCGGCCCGTACCCAGCAGTTGCGGTTCGCCGGCGACGACGCGCAGCCGCAGCGTCTCCGGTTCGCCCGCGCCGACCGGGCCACCGACACCATCACGGTGCAGATCACCATCCTGGGCGCCGACAACTCGGTTCGCAGGCTGGCCGCCAGGACGACCGAGAGCTCGATCGTGTTCCTCGGCGAGCACATGGCATGAAGACCCAGCGGAAGGGAAAGGCAATGGCCAAGACATCGAGCGAGGCGACCAAGCCGAAGGCCGCCGCGGAAGGCAAGACCTACGGCTACCAGGCGCCCGAGACGGCAACGGCCCCGTCGGTCTCCGACAAGAAGCAGAAGCTCTTCGACGCCTTCGAGGATCTGATCAACTCCCTGGTGGCCGGTGCCACCCCGGCGCCGTCAGCCCCGTCACCGTCACCGTCACCGGCACCGACGACGTCGGCCCCGGCTCCGACCCCGACCCCGGCCCCGACTCCGACGACGCCGAGCGCGCCCACCGGCCCCGGCTCGCCCTCGACCGGAGTGGGCACCGCACCGCACCCCAACGGCGAGGGACACGTCGAGGTGCCGTACGCGTTGCTGCGGGAAAGCTACCGGGAGGATCTCGCCAAGAGCGCCGCGCAGCGGACCGCCGCCGTCCGGCGGCCGGAACGGGCGCTCACTCGGGAGGAGCTGATCCGCAAGCACACCCCGGACTCCAACAACGCGCCGTTCCAGGGCCTCCAGGAGTTCGCACCCTCGTTCGGCAACCGTGGCCGCGGCAACGGCGCGACGCCCGAGGTGGTCTGCGAGCCCGCCACCGGTCCGCGCCCGGAGACCGCCCCGCAGAAGCCCGAGGTCGCCGGCGTGGTGCTGGACGCCTACTGGGGCAGCTTCGGCACCCCGGCCGAGCGGGCCCAGGAGCGGGCCCGGATCCTGGCCACGGAGTACTCGGACAAGCCGCAGCTCGAGGCCATCATCGGCTCCGACGACCGGACGCTGGTCACCAACAACGAGGCGTACCCGTGGCGGTGCATCTGCTCGCTGCTGATCACGGCCAGCAACGACGTCATGTTCGTGGGCACCGGCTGGCTGGTCAGCCCGCGCCTGGTGGTCACCGCCGGCCACTGCGTCTACATGCACGACCAGGGCGGCTGGGCCAAGCAGATCGAGGTCATCCCGGGGCGGTTCGGCACCAACCGGCCGTTCGGGTCGGCGATCTCCCGGGACATCCGCAGCGTCACCGCGTGGACGGTGGACCGCGACCGGGACTACGACTACGGCGTGATCATGCTGCCGGAGGACAAGCGGTTCGGCGACGAGCTGGGCTGGTTCGGATACGCCAACCGCGACGACGACTACCTGCGCGGCGTGTCGCTGAACCTGGCCGGTTACCCCGGCGACGGCGGGAAGGCCGGGCCGGAGCGCCAGCAGGGCACACCCTGGTACCACTCCCGGATGGTCAGCCAGGTGGACGACCAGCAGATCATCTACGACATCGACACGTTCGGCGGGCAGAGCGGCGCTCCGGTCTGGGAGATGTCCCCCGACGGCAGCCGGTACGGCCTGGCCATCCACACCTGGGGGACCAGCGTGAACAACGGTGGCACCCGGATCACCCACCAGGTCTTCCAGAACATCGTGGACTGGGCCGGAGAGGTCCCGTGAGGAGGACCCGATGAGCGGATCCATTTCCGGGCGCGTGCTCGACCCGAACGGCGTGCCGCTGTCCGGCGCGACCGTGTCGATCACCGCCGGCCCGGGCCCGAACGACGACATCGCCGCGCTGACCGGCCCGGACGGCCGGTTCAGCCTGGGCAACCTCAATCCGGGCCGCTACGAGGTGGCGGTGTTCGACACGCTCAACGGCGAGACCCGCGCCGAGGTCGACGTCGCCGACGCGGTCAGCAATGAGGTGGAGATCCGGTTCGGCGGCGCGCGGGCCCCGGACCCGACGCCGATGCCGATGCCGACGCCGATGCCGACGCCGATGCCGCCGGATTCACCGGTCGGGAACGGCAACGGCGTGCCGGTGCTGACCGACGGCATCGACTGGACCGCGGTGCGGCTGATCCGCGTCTCGATCCGGCCGGCCGGCGCCGGCCCGGACGCGCCCATCACCGAACTGTTGTTCAGCCCGCGCAAGACCGGGTCGGTGACGTGGCAGGCCGCACCGGACACGCGGTACACCTACACGGCGAGTTTCTTCCTGCGGGGCGGCCTGCAGCGCACGGTCGGCCCGCTGGACGGGCAGGGCCCGCTGGACCTCGCCCTGCAGCAGGGGGTCTCGCTGCGATGATCGCCACGGCCGAGGCGGCGCCGCACCCGGCGATCGGCCGGGCCCTGGCGCTGTGGCCGGACGCGTGGGCGGCGC
>NZ_JBEZZB010000156.1:0-24159 GCF_040638955.1 Actinoplanes sp. NPDC024001 | reverse complement strand
TACTGCACTCGGGAGGGTGTGGGAGAGTAGGACGCCGCCGGACTCAACGTGATAGAAAGGCCCACCCCACACGGGGTGGGCCTTTCTTTTTTGCTACCCGAGAGCGGAGACACCCCCCGGGCGAGTGTGGGCCGGACCCCAGGGCAATGGACGTGCCACCGGAAGGCCCCGCCGGTATGCTGGCGGCGGGCCGTGACTGGCGCGTTCGGATGGCTGACCATCGGGGAGCGGCTCCGTCGAGACGACGACCTGCCGTGCGCCTGGGCCTCTTCGCTACGTGATAGGGAGGTCCTACTGTGTCTGGTGTGAACCCAGTTGAGTTGAATGCCGAATCCACCGCTTTCCGCTCCGCCCTCGACGTGGTCCGCTCCATCGAGCCGCGCATCGCCGACGCGATCGCCAAGGAGCTGCAGGACCAGCGTGAGTCGCTGAAGCTGATCGCGAGCGAGAACTACGCCTCGCCGGCCGTCCTGCTCGCCATGGGGAACTGGCTTTCCGACAAGTATGCCGAGGGCACCATCGGCCGCCGCTTCTACGCCGGCTGCCAGAACGTCGACACCGTCGAGTCGGTTGCCGTCGAGCACGCGAAGGCGCTGTTCAACGCGCCGTATGCGTATGTGCAGCCGCACTCCGGGATCGACGCGAACCTGGTCGCCTACTGGGCGATCCTGGCCGACCGCGTCGAGGTGCCCTACCTGAAGAAGTTCGAGAAGCGGCAGATCAACGAGCTGACCGACGCCGAGTGGGCCGGGCTGCGGCAGGCGTTCGGTAACCAGCGGCTGCTCGGCATGTCGCTGGACGCCGGTGGTCACCTCACCCACGGTTTCCGGCCGAACATCTCCGGCAAGATGTTCGACCAGCGCAGCTACGGCGTCGACCCGGCGACCGGCCAGATCGACTACGCGGCCCTGCTGGAGACGGCACGCGAGTTCAAGCCCGCCGTGATCGTGGGCGGCTACTCGGCGTACCCCCGGAAGGTGAACTTCGCGAAGATGCGCGAGATCGCCGACGAGGTCGGCGCGACCTTCATGGTCGACATGGCGCACTTCGCCGGGCTGGTGGCCGGTGGGGTCTTCACCGGCGACTACAACCCGATCCCGCACGCGCACATCGTCACCACCACCACCCACAAGAGCCTGCGTGGCCCGCGCGGTGGTGCGGTGTTCTGCCAGCCGGAGCTGTCGTCGCAGGTGGACCGCGGCTGCCCGATGGTCCTCGGTGGCCCGCTGCCGCACGTGATGGCCGCCAAGGCGATCGCTTTCGCGGAGGCCCGCCGGCCGGAGTTCGCGACGTACGCGCAGCAGATCGTCACGAACAGCCAGGCTCTCGCGGAGGGCCTGGCGAAGCGGGGCGTGCAGCTGGTCAGCGGCGGCACCGACAACCACCTGGTGCTGCTCGACGTGCACCCGTTCGGCATCACCGGCCGGCAGGCCGAGCAGGCCCTGCTGGACAGCGGCATCGTCACGAACCGCAACGCGATCCCGAACGACCCGAACGGCGCCTGGTACACGTCGGGTATCCGGATCGGCACCCCGGCGCTGACCAGCCGCGGCCTGGGCGTCGCGGAGATGGACCAGATCGCTGAGCTGATCCACACGGTGCTGGGCAACACCAGCCCGGCCGAGGGTTCGAAGGCGAAGTTCAGCCTGGACCCGGCGCTGGCCGACCGGGTCAGCAAGCAGGCGTCCGAGCTGCTGGCACCGTTCCCGCTCTACCCGACCGTCGACCTGGGCTGAGAATCGCGTCCCCCGCCGCGGCTTCAGCCGCGGCGGGGCGGCAACCGGTGCAGGGTCACCCCGGTCAGTTCGCCGCCGGCTGTCTCCGCGGTCAGGAACGTGGCGTACGGCTGACGCCGGCGATCCGTGGGTGAGCCGGGGTTGAGCAGCCGTAATCCGGTCGAGGCGGTGCTGTCCCACGGGATGTGCGAGTGGCCGAACACCAGGACGTCCACGTCGGGGAACCGGGCCGCGCAGCGTTCCTCCCGCCCGGTGGCCGGCCCGGTTTCGTGCACCACCGCCAGCCGGAGCCCGTCGAGCTCGGCGTAGGCGATCTCCGGTAGCCGTTTGCGTAGTTCCGGCCCGTCGTTGTTGCCGTAGCAGGCGATCAGCCGCGCGGAGCGGCCGGCGAGCGCGTCGAGCATCGGCACGTCGACCCAGTCGCCGGCGTGGATCACCACGTCGGCGTCGTCGATCGCTGCCCACAGCGGGCCGGGCAGGTCTCGCGCGCGCTTCGGAACGTGCGTGTCGGCGATCAGTACGAGGCGCATACTTCGATCCTAATTGTCCTTGGATGCGTGTCGTGGGCGTTGTTGCAGGCCGCGCCGGAACCGGTTCCGGATTCATTGTTATCAAGCCGTGTACGCGCTGGTGAACGCCGTGAGCAGGGATTCGAGCGAGATGTCGGCCCGGTTCCGGAACTGTGACGAACTATGGACATGAATTCCTGACCCTCCTTACGGTTCGGCCGGGGAGCGCTCTCCAACCGCTTCCCGAGCGGCGCAAGACCCGTCCCCTTGCGCCTTCCCGTTCCCCGAGGAGAAGCAATGAGACGTTCCCCATGGCGGCTCGCCGCCGCCGGGGGCCTGGTCGCCGTTCTGGCGGCCGGGCTCACCACGATCACCGCGAGCGGAGCCACCGCCGCCGAGGTGCTGTTGTCCCAGGGCAAGCCGGCGACCGCCTCGTCCACCGAGGCGTCCGGCGCGTACGCGGCATCCGAGGCGGTCGACGGCAACGCGGGCACCCGCTGGTCATCGGCTTTCTCCGACCCGCAATGGCTGCAGGTCGACCTCGGCACCAGCAGGTCCATCTCCCGGGTGGAGCTGAGCTGGGAGACGGCGGCCGCCAAGGCCTTCCAGATCCAGGTCTCCGACAACGGGTCGAGCTGGAACTCCGTCTACTCGACCACCACGGCGACCGGCGGAAACCAGAACCTCACGGTCAGCGGCACCGGCCGGTACGTGCGGATGTACGGCACCCAGCGCACCACCGGCTACGGCTACTCCCTCTGGGAGTTCAAGGTGTTCGGTGACGACGGCGGCACCGGCGGCCCGACGATCCCCGGTGGCGGCAGCCTCGGCACCAACGTGGTGGTCTTCGACCCGTCCATGTCGAGCGCGTCCATCCAGGCCCGCGCCGACGAGATCTTCCGGCAGCAGGAGACCGCCCAGTTCGGCACCGGTCGGTGGGTGCTGGCGTTCAAGCCGGGCACCTACAACGGGCTGAACATCCAGGTCGGTTTCTACACCTCGGTGGTCGGCCTCGGTCAGAACCCGCAGGACGTACGGATCAACGGCGACATCACCGTGGACGCCGGCTGGTTCCAGGGCAACGCCACCCAGAACTTCTGGCGGTCCACCGAGAACCTGTCGGTCTACCCGGTCAACGGCACCAACCGGTGGGCCGTCTCGCAGGCCGCTCCGTTCCGCCGGATGGACATCCACGGCAACCTGAACCTGGCGCCGAACGGATACGGCTGGGCCTCCGGCGGTTACATCGCCGACTCGCGGGTCAGCGGCAGCCTGGGGCAGTACTCGCAGCAGCAGTGGCTCACCCGCAACAGCCAGATCGCCTCGAACACCAACGGCGTCTGGAACCAGATGTTCGTCGGCGTCCAGGGCGCTCCGTCGGGTGCCGGTTACCCCAACCCGCCGTACACCACCATCGCCAGCACCCCGGTGATCCGGGAGAAGCCGTACCTGTACCACACCGGGTCCGACTACGCGGTCTTCGTGCCCAGCCTGCGGACCAACAGCACCGGCATCAGCTGGGCGAACGGCAACACGCCGGGCACCAGCATCCCGCTCTCGCAGTTCTATGTCGCCAAGCCGGGTGACACCGCGGCGCGGATCAACCAGGCGCTGGCCCAGGGCCTGAACCTGATCTTCCAGCCGGGCATCTACCAGATCGACCAGACGATCAACGTGAACCGGGCCAACACCGTCGTGCTGGGTCTGGGCTACGCCACGATCATCCCGATGAACGGCGTCACGGCGATGCAGGTGGCCGATGTGGACGGCGTGAAGGTGGCCGGCATCCTCTTCGACGCGGGCACCACTCTCTCGCCGAACCTGCTGGTGATGGGTCAGAGCGGGTCGTCGGCGAACCACGCCGCCAACCCCTCGTCGGTGCAGGACGTGTTCCTGCGGGTCGGCGGCTACATCGCCGGCAAGGCCACCAACAGCCTGCTGGTGAACAGCAACAACGTGATCATCGACCACATCTGGGCCTGGCGTGCCGACCACGGCAACGCCGGCACCTACAGCTGGACGTCGGCCCTCGGTGACCACGGTCTGATCGTCAACGGCAACGACGTGACCGGGTACGGGCTGTTCGTCGAGCACTACCAGAAGTACCAGGTGATCTGGAACGGCAACGGCGGCCGGACCTACTTCTTCCAGAACGAGATGCCCTACGACCCGCCGACGCAGGCCGCCTGGCGGACCGGCGCGAACGGGTACGCCGCCTACAAGGTCGCCGACTCGGTGAACACGCACGAGGCGTGGGGCATGGGCAGCTACTGCTACTTCAACGTGAACCCGTCGATCCACGCGGACCGGGGCTTCGAGGTGCCGGTCAAGTCCGGGGTGCGGCTGCACAACGTGCTGACCGTGTCGCTGGGCGGCAACGGGGTCATCGACCACGTCGTCAACAACACCGGTGCGCCGGCGCAGGGCACGGCGACCGTACCGTCCTATGTAGTCAACTTCCCGTAGGCGGGCGCCCGCTACCGCGTACGGATCAGCTCACCACTGCCGCGGGGGATCAGGGTCGTCGCCACCCGGATCTCCCGCGGCGGGCCGTCGTGGCCGTCGATGCGCTCGAAGAGCGCGCCGGCGGCCGCGCGGCCGATCCGGGCCGGGTGCTGCGCCACCACGGTGACCGCCGGCTCGAGCAGGTCGGCGAGCGGGAAGTCGTCGAAGCCGACCAGCGCGACCGACCGGTGCAGGTTCAGCCGGCGCAGTGCCCGGACCGCGCCGATGGTGATCAGATTCTGACTCGTGAACAGGGCCGTGGGGGCATCCGCGCGGCGCAGCAGGGTCAGCGTGGCGCGTTCCGCGGCGGCCTCACCGCGGATGTCGTGCAGCACCGGGCCGGGCCGGTGACCGAGCGCCTGGAGGTAACCGCGGAAGCGCTCTCGGGCGGTAGCGATGCGCTGGTAATCGCCGAGGAACGCGATCCGGCGGTGGCCGTGCGCGACGAGGTGGCGCACCGCTCCGGCGGCGCCCGCGACGTTGGTCGAGACGACCGTGTCGGCCTCGAAGCCGGACGGCGGCCGGTCCACGAAGACGATCGGCGTGCCGGTGAACCGGCTCAGGTAACCCTGATCAGAACCGGCCGGTGCGACGATCAGCCCGTCGGTCTGCCGCTGCCGGAACGCCCGGGTGAGTTCGCGTTCCCGGCGGTCGTCCTCGCCCAGGCTGCCGGTCAGCACGTGCACCCCGCGGTGGTGCGCCTCCTCCTCGATCGCCCGGTGCACGGCGCCGGAGAACGGGTTCGCGACGTCGTCCAGGAGCACCCCGATGGTCCTCGTACGCCGGTCGTTGCGCCGCAGCATGCTGGCGCCGAGATGCGGCCGGTAGTCCAGCGATTCGACCGCGGCGTGGACGCGGGCGGCCAGGTCGGGGGTGACGCTCGGCTCGCCGTTCACCACCCGGGAGACGGTCTTGAGGCTCACCCCGGCGGTACGGGCCACGTCGTTCATGGTCGGCTTTCCGGACATGTGGGTCACCCCGCAAGCGATGATCACGTAGTGCAACAAACTCGGAACTAATTGTTGACACGTACAAAACGCGGGCGTCTACTCCAAGACAACGTTGTCTCTCGATGTCCGGAGGAGACATGCGCCAGCCATCCAGGCTCCTGGCCGCCGCGAGCTGCATGCTCCTGGCGCTCGCCGGCGCCGCGTGCAACCGGGGCGGGAACGAACAGGTCGTCGGCCTGATCACCAAGACCGACACGAATCCGTTCTTCGTGACGATGAAGCAGGGCGCTCAGACATCCGCGGACCAGCTGGGCGTCGAGCTGCAGACCTTCGCCGGCAAGGTGGACGGCGACAACGAGGCCCAGGTGCTGGCGATCGAGAACCTGATCTCGTTCGGCGCCAAGGGTTTCCTGATCACTCCGAACGACTCGAAGGCGATCGTGCCGGCCATCGACCGGGCCCGCGAGGCGGAGATGCTGGTCATCGCGCTGGACACGCCGGTCGAACCGGTCGATGCCGCGGACGCCACCTTCGCCACCGACAACTTCGAGGCCGGCCGCCTGATCGGGCAGTGGGCCAAGGCGAAGTTCGACCGCGGCGGCACCGAGGCGAAGATCGCGATGCTGGATCTCAACGCCAACCAGGTCTCCGTCGACGTGCAGCGTGACCAGGGCTTCCTGGAGGGATTCGGCATCGACGTGGGCGACCCCGGCCGGATCGGCGACGAGAGCGACCCACGGATCGCCGGGCACGACGTCACCGACGGCAACGAGGAGGGTGGGCGTACCGCGATGGAGAACCTGTTGCAGAGGGATTCGTCGATCAACCTGGTCTACACCATCAACGAGCCGGCCGCGGCCGGGGCGTACGAGGCGCTCAAGGCGGCCGGCAGGGAGCGCGACGTCACGATCGTCTCGGTCGACGGTGGCTGCCCGGGGGTCGACAACGTGGCCAACGGCGTCATCGGCGCGACCTCGATGCAGTTCCCGATCCGGATGGCCGAGCTCGGGGTGGCCGCCATCGCGCAGTACGCGAAGGACGGCACCCGCCCGCAGAACACCGCCGGCAAGAACTTCGTGGACACCGGCGTACAGCTGATCACCGACGATCCGCAGGCCGGCGTGGAGGCGAAGGACTCCGCGTGGGGCAAGCAGAACTGCTGGGGGTGAACTCGGACATGACCGACTGCACCGAGCGGCAGCCGCTGCGACCGGCACGACAACGTCGCAGGCGAGGGCCAAGAGGGCATGTCAGGGAGGCGCAGTGACCACCACCGCAGACTTCGAGACCCGGCAGCACGACTCGTTCGGGCTGCGCCTGCAACAACTGCTGCACGGCAACCCGGTTCTCGGGCCGCTGGCCGTGCTGCTCGTGGCGATCATCGCGTTCTCGATCGTCAACACCCGGTTCTTCTCCGCGGCGAACCTCTCGCTGGTGCTTCTCCAGGTGACCGTCATCGCGACCCTGGCGCTCGGGCAGACGCTGATCATCCTGACCGCCGGCATCGACCTGTCGGCCGGTGCGATCGCGGTCTTCTCGTCGATCCTGATGGCGCTGTTCGCCACCGACGCCGGGGTGCCGGGGCCGATCGCGCTGCTGCTCGGGTTCGCCTGCGGTACCGCGATGGGCGCGGTCAACGGCATGCTCGTCACGAAGATCAAACTGCCGCCGTTCATCGTCACGCTCGGCACGCTGACCATCTTCTTCTCGCTGAACTCGGTGGTCAGCAACAGCGAGACGGTGCGCGGCACGGACATGCCGGGGCTGATGACCTGGACCGGAGAGTCGATCCCGATCGGTGCGTTCCGGCTCAGCTACGGCTCGATCATCATGCTGCTGCTGTTCGGCTTCTTCGCCTATGCGCTGAGCTCGACGGCGTGGGGAAAGCACGTCTACGCGACCGGTGACGACGTGGAGGCGGCCCGGCTGGCCGGTATCCGGACCGGGCGGGTGCTCTTCTCGGTCTACACCGTGGCGGGTCTGCTCTACGCGGTGGCCGGCTGGATCCTGATCGGACGGCTCGCCTCGGCCAGCCCGAACGTCGGCACCGAGTACAACCTCGACTCGATCACGGCGGTCGTGCTCGGCGGCACCAGCCTCTTCGGTGGCCGCGGCGGCGTGATCGGCACCCTGATCGGGGCGCTCATCGTCGGCGTCTTCCGCAACGGCCTGCAACTGAGCGGGGTCGAGGTGGTCTGGCAGGGCTTCGCGATCGGTCTGCTCGTGCTCATCGCGGTCTCGCTGGACCAGTGGATCAGGAAGGTCAAAACATGACGACTCCGGTGTTGCAGGCCAAGGATCTCTCCAAGCGTTACGGCCGGGTCGTTGCGATTGAGGGCAGCGACCTGGAGCTCTATCCCGGTGAGATCCTCGCCGTGATCGGTGACAACGGCGCCGGCAAGTCCAGCCTGATCAAGGCCCTCTCCGGGGCGCTCATCCCGGACCGAGGCGAGATCCTGCTGGACGGCGCCCCGGTCCACTTCCGCAACCCGATGGACGCCCGGTCGGCCGGCATCGAGACCGTCTACCAGACTCTCGCGGTCGCCCCCGGCCTGGACATCGCGGACAACCTGTTCCTCGGCCGCGAGGAACGCCGGTCCGGCCCGCTGGGATCGATCTTCCGGATGCTGGACCGCAAGCGGATGCGTGACGAGGCCGCCCGGCACATGAGCGAACTCGGCGTGGCCACCCTGCAGAACATCGGCCAGGCCGTCGAGTCGCTCTCCGGCGGCCAGCGGCAGGCGGTCGCGGTGGCCCGCTCGGCCGCCTTCGGCAGCAAGGTGGTGATCCTCGACGAGCCCACCGCCGCACTCGGCGTCAAGGAGGGCAACCGGGTCCTGCAGCTCATCCGCGACGTCCGCGACCGTGGTCTGCCGGTGATCCTGATCAGCCACAACATGCCGCACGTCTTCGAGGTCGCGGATCGCATCCACATCCAGCGCCTCGGCCGCCGGGTCGCGGTGATCACCCCGCAGTCGCATTCCATGTCCGAGGCGGTGGCCATCATGACCGGTGCGGCTGCGCCGCCCGAGGATCAAAAGCCCTGATTCGTACGCCGTGCGAGCCGTCGCCGGATCGGGTAGGCAGAAGGTATGACCGTCGGGGTGACCGGAGCAACCGGGAATGTCGGATCACGAGTCGTGCGGCTGCTCGCCCAGGCCGGTGAGCGGCCCCGGGTGCTGGTGCGCGACCCCGGGCGGCTCCCACCGGACCTGGCCGGCGCGGCCGACGTCGAGCGCGGTGACCTGCGGGACGCCGCGTTCGTGACGTCGGCGGTCGCCGGCCTCGACGCGCTGCTCTGGGTGACGCCCGAGGACATGACCGCCGCCGACCCGCTGGCCGAGATGGCCGCGGTGGTGGCCAACGGCGCCGCCGCCGTGCGGGCCGGTCGCGTCCGGCGGGTGGTGGTGATCAGCAGCGTCGGTGCGGAGCGGCGGCACGGGGCCGGGTTCATCGACGGCCTGGCGCGGGCCGAGGAGGAGTTCGCCGCGACCGGCGCCGACGTGACCATCCTGCGCAACGGTTACTACTTCACCAACCTGTTGGGCAACCTCGAGGAGCTGCGCGAGGGCCGGCTCACCACGACGATGCCGGCTGACCGCCCGCTGCCCTGGGTCGACCCGCGCGACGTCGGTGAGGTGGCGGCGGCCCGGCTGCTCGCCTCCGGCTGGTCCGGCACGGTGGTGCAGGCGGTGCACGGGCCGGCCGACCTGACCTGGGCCGACGTCGCCGGGATCATCGCGGCGGGCACCGGCACGAAGGTGAGCCTGGACGTCGTCACCGACGAGGTGATGGCGGCAGGGCTGCGACAGGCCGGTCTGCCGGAGCCGGTGATCGCGGGCCTGGTCGGCATGACCGCCGGGACCCGGGACGACTTCGCGCCGGAGCAGCCGCGGACGGCCGTCACCACCACGCCGACCACGCTGGCGGAGTGGGTCGCCGGAACACTGGTCCCGATGCTGCGCGGCTGATCCCGGGGGAACACTCAAGCGGGACCCCGCGCCGTCGATCAGTCCCGCATGTCGATCCGCCGAGCACGCCGGCGCCCGCGCGCTCGGACCAGCTCCCGCCTGTTCGCGACCTACGCCGCGGCCAGCCTCGTGCCCGTGATGGCGCTGGGCGCGGTGATGCTGCACGGCTACCGGGACGACGCGGCCGAGCAGGGACGCGCGCAGGGGCTGGCACAGGCCGCGGTCATCGCCGAGATGGCGATCGCCCCGGCCCTGAACAGCGCCGAGACGCCGCCCAGCGAAGGGCTCGCCGGCGGCCTCACCACCACCCAGCTGGAGGGGATGCGGGCGGCCACCGAGCACGCCGTCTTCCGTGGTTCGGTGCTGCGGCTGCGACTGCGTTCCTTCACCGGGCGGGTGGTCTTCTCCGACGACGGTTCGACCAGTGGCGGCGTGCCCACCTCCGACCCGGACTTCCAGGCCGCCGCGGCCGGTGAGTCGCGGGCCACCGTGTCCGGCGGCGGCGCCGAGGTTATCCGGGTGCTGCAGCCGCTGGTGGCGAGCGCGTCCGGGCAGTCCGTCGGGGTGCTCGAGCTGTACCTGCCGTACCGGTCGATCGCCGAGCAGTCGCACGCGCAGGTGGAACGTGCCTGGTGGCGGCTGTGTGGTGCGCTCGTCGTCCTCTATCTGGTGCTGGCCGTGCTCGCCTGGTCGACCACCCGGTCACTGAGCCGCTACGCGGCCCGCCAGGAATACCAGGCGACGCACGACGCGCTGACCGGCCTGCCGAACCGGGCGGCGTACCGGGCCCAGGCCGAACGGGTGCTGGCCGGCGCGGTCCGCAACGGTGGCGCCGGCGCCGTGGTGCTCGCCGACCTCAACCGGTTCAAGGAGGTCAACGACACCCTCGGCCACCACGCCGGCGATGAGCTGCTGCGCGAGGTCTCCGTGCGGATGCGCGCCTGCCTCGGCCCGGACGACCTGCTGGCCCGGCTCGGCGGCGACGAGTTCGCGCTGCTGCTGCCGGGACGCGGCCGCGCCGAAGCGGTCGCCCTGCTGCAGACGATCTGCGACCGGGTGTCCGACGAGATGGTGCTGGACGGTGTGCCGCTCTCCATCGAGGCGAGTTTCGGCGTCGCCCTCTATCCCGAGCACGGCGTCAACCTGCAGGAGCTGAAGCAGCGCGCGGACACGGCCATGTACCAGGGCAAGCGCGGCACCGCGGATGTCGTCGTCTATGCCGGCGGCGACACCGGCCACCCGCACCAGTGGCTGGTGGTCCAGGCGGAACTGCGGCACGCGCTGGAGCGGGACGAACTGGTCCTGCACTACCAGCCGAAGGTGGCCCTCCCGTCCGGCGAGATCAGCGGGGTGGAGGCGCTCGTCCGCTGGCAGCACCCGCAGCGCGGCCTGCTGCCGCCCGGCGAGTTCCTGCCGGCCGCCGAGCACTCCGGGCTGATCGTGCCGCTGACCGAGTGGGTGCTGCGCCGGGCCCTGGCCGATCAGGCCGACTGGACCGCGCAGGGCCGCGACTGGCCGATCTCGGTCAACGTGTCGGCCCGCAACCTCGAGGTGCCGGGTTTCGCCCAGCACGTCCGGGACCTGCTCGCCGCCACCGGCGCGGCGCCGCACCGGCTGATCCTGGAGGTCACCGAGACCGCGCTGGCCGGCGACACCGGCAGCGTGGTGCGCTCCGTGACCGACCTCGGCGCGGCGGGCGTCGGGATCTCGGTGGACGACTTCGGCACCGGCTACACCAGCCTGTCGCAGCTGCGCGGCCTGCCGATCAACGAAATCAAGATCGACCGGGCGTTCGTCGCCGACGTCGCGCGTGACCCGCAGAGCCAGGCGATCGTCCGCTCGGTGATCGAGCTCGCGCACGGCCTGGGCAGCCGGGCCACCGCCGAGGGCGTCGAGTCCGCCGAGATCAGCCGGTGGCTGGCGGGCGCGGGATGCGACGAGGCACAGGGCTATCTCTACGGGCGGCCGGTGCCGTGGCCGCAGATCTCCGTTGCATCGATTACCGAGGGAGCAGGCAGATGAGGTACATCCGGCGGGCTGTGGCGCTGGTGGGTGCGGTGGCGGTGCTGGCGGCCGGCGGCTGTGCCGGTGGCGAGGCGACCACCCAGGCCGGCGCGCTGGACGCGATCGGCACGGTGACGGTCGACCGGACACTGCACGACCAGCTGCCGCAGGCGGTGCGGGCGCGTGGATCGCTGCGCTTCGTCACGGACGCCAGTTACGCGCCGATGGAGTTCTTCGCCGCTGACGGCCGTACGATCATCGGCTTTGAACCGGACCTGGCCGCCTCGCTCGCCGAGGTGCTCGGCGTGCGCGCCGAGATGGTGAACGGTGCGTTCAGCACCGCGCTGGCCGAGGTGGACGCCGGAACCTATGACGGTGTGCTGTCGTCGATGACCGACACTCCCGAGCGGGAGAAAGAGGCCGACTTCGTCAACTACTTCAGCACCGGCACCTCGATCGTCGTGCAGCGCGGAAACCCGACCGGCGTCACCGACCTGACCAGCCTCTGCGGGCGAACCGTCGCGACCGAGCACGGGACGTTCCAGGAGGCGATGCTGCAGGGCCTGCAGAAGGGGTGCGGTGCCCGGCCGATCACCATCGACAGCCGGCCGACGAACGCCGACGCGCTGGTGCTGTTGCGCAGCGGACGGGCCGCGGCCGTTCTGATCGACTTCCCGCCGGCGGCCTATCTGGTCACCGACAGCCGGACCAGCGCTTTCTATCAGCTCGCCTCGGACGAGCAGTACGACCCGGGCCTGTTCGGCATCGCGGTGGACCGGGACAACGCCGCGCTGCGGGACTGTCTGCGCGCGGCTCTGCAGCGGCTGATCGAGTCCGGCACCTACGCCGAGTTGCTGGCCCGCTGGGGTCTGTCGTCGAGCGCTGTCACGACCGCGACAGTGAACGGCGCATCGACGACGATGTGAACTACACACACGTGTAGTACGCTACACGCGTGAGTAGTGACAGCGACCTGACCGCCCGGGCCCGGATCCGCGACGCCGCGATCGCGCTCTTCACCGAGCGCGGCATCGCCGGCGCCACCATCCGCGACATCGCGCAGGCCGCCGGCGTCTCCTCCGGGCTGCTGCGGCACCACTTCGGCTCCAAGGAGGGCCTGCGCGACGCCTGCGACGAATACGCGATGGGTCAGATCACGCAGATCCAGATGCGGTTCACCGAGACGCAGACGTTTCCGGCGCTCGCCCCCGGCACCCTCGCCCTGCAGCAATACCTGGTGCGTTCGCTGATGGACGGCTCGTCCCGCGGGGCGGCCATGTTCGCCCAGGCGGTCGAGCAGGGCGAGCGCTGGCTGGCCGGCACCCACCTGGAGACGTCCGACCCGCGGGCCTATGCGGCGGTTCTCGGCGCGATGAAACTCGGCATGTTCCTGATGCGCGACCAGCTCTCGGCCGTGCTCGGTGAGGATGTCGGCGAGATGCCCGGCTACCTGCGCATGATTCGGGCGTCGGTGGAGATCTTCGCGCAGCCGCTACTCACTCCTGAGCAGGCCGACCAGGCCCTGAAGGCACTGGATCGGCTCGGCCATCCATAAAGGAGTGACATGGCTGAGGCAGTTGATGTCGACGGACTGATCAAGAGGTTCGGCGCGGTGACCGCGCTGGACGGGCTCGACCTGCACGTGCGGACCGGTGAGGTGCACGGCTTCCTCGGGCCGAACGGGGCGGGCAAGACCACCACCATCCGTGTCCTGCTGGGCCTGATGCGGCCCGACGGCGGCACCGCGCGGCTGCTCGGCGGCGACCCGTGGGCCGACGCCACCGCGCTGCACCGGCGTCTGGCCTACGTGCCGGGCGACGTCACGTTCTGGCCCAACCTCACCGGCGGTGAGGTGATCGACCTGCTCGGCCGGCTCCGCGGCGGTCTCGACACCCGGCGCCGCGACGACCTGATCGAGCGCTTCGAGCTGGACCCGCGCAAGAAGGGTCGCACCTACTCCAAGGGCAACCGGCAGAAAGTGGCGCTGATCGCGGCGCTCGCCTCCGACGTGGAGCTGCTGATCCTGGACGAGCCGACCTCCGGCCTCGACCCGCTGATGGAGGAGGCGTTCCGCGAGGTGATCCTGCAGGAGAAACGGCGCGGCGACCGGACCGTGCTGCTCTCCAGCCACATCCTGGCCGAGGTGGAGGCGCTCTGCGACCGGCTCACCATCATCCGGGCCGGCCGCGCGGTGGAGACCGGCACCCTCGACGACCTGCGACATCTGACCCGCACCAGCATCCGGGCCGAGCTGACCGGCCCGGTGAACGGGTTGGCCACCCTCACCGGCGTGCACGACCTGACCACCGAGGACGGCCGGGTGGCCTTCGACGTGGATGCCGACGCCCTGGAGCCGGCGCTGAAATCGCTGGTCGCCGCCGGGGTCCGCAGCCTGGTCAGCCAGCCGCCGTCGCTGGAGGAGCTGTTCCTGCGCCACTACACCGACGCCGACCGGGCGGGGCGATGACCGGGGCCGGCCGGCTGCTCCGGCTCATCCTGCGGCGCGACCGGATCGTCATGCCGCTCTGGGTGCTCGGCATCGGTCTGTTGCCCTATGTCTATCTGTCCGGCTTCGACACCCTCTTCGCCACCGACCAGGAGCGGGCCGACTACGCCCGGGTCAGTGCGGAGAACGCCGGGTTCGTCGCCCTCTACGGCCCGCTGCACGGCGACAGCGTCGGCGAGCTGGTGGTCTGGCGGGGTGGCTTCGTGCCCGTGATGATCGGATTGTTCGCGCTGCTCACCGTGGTCCGGCACACCCGCGCCGACGAGGAGGCCGGCCGCACCGAGCTGATCCGGGCCACGGTCGTCGGGCGGCACGCGCAGCTGACCGCGGCGCTGCTCGGCGCCGGCCTGGCGAGCCTGGTGACGGGCCTGGTGGTGGCGGCCACGATGATCGGCGCCGGGCAGCCGGCCGCCGGGTCGGTGGCGCTGGGCACGGTCTTCACCCTCACCGGCTGGATCTTCGCCGGAGTGGGAGCGGTCGCCGCGCAGCTCAGCGGCAGTGCCCGCGGTGCACGCACGATCGCCGTGCTGACCCTCGGGGTGGCATATGTGCTGCGGCTCGGCGGGGACATCTCGGCGCTCGGCGACGGGCGGCTGGAGTGGCTGTCCTGGCTGTCCCCGATCGGCTGGGTGCACCGCCTCTTTCCGTACGGGGCGAACGACTGGGCACTCGTGGCGCCGGCCCTGATCCTCACCGCGGTGGCGGTGACCGCCGCCGGATATCTGTCGACCCGGCGCGACCTCGGCTCCGGTCTGCTCGCCGCCCGCCTCGGGCCGGCCGCCGCGTCGCCCGGGCTGCGGTCACCGCTCGCCCTGGCCTGGCGCCTGCACCGGGGGCTGCTGGCCGGCTGGACCGCCGGGTTCGCCGCGCTGGGGCTGGTCTTCGGCGGGGTGGGCAGCAGTGTGGTGCAACTCGCCGAGGACTCGGCCGGGGTGAACGAGATGTTCAGCCGGATCGGCGGGAGCGACGCGGTCGTCGACGCCTACTTCGCGACCGTCGCCGGGATGTGCGGGCTGATCGCGGCGTGCTACGCGGTGCAGGCCGCGCTGCGGATGCGCGACGAGGAGCAGAGCGGGCACGCCGAGGCGGTCCTCAGCACCGACGTGCACCGGTTCGCCTGGGCCGGCAGCCACCTGCTGTTCGCCCTGCTCGGCCCGGCCGCGGCGCTGTTCGCCGAGGGAGCCGTGGCCGGGGTGGTGCACGGCGATCCCGGCCCGGTCGTCGGGGCGTCGCTGGCCCAACTGCCGGCGGTTTGGGTGCTGGCCGGGCTGGCGATGCTGCTGATCGGCGCGGTGCCGAAACTGGCCGCGGCCGCCTGGGGTGCGGTCGTCGCGGCGCTGCTGCTCCTGCTGGTCGGGCCGCTGCTGGAGGTCGATCAGTGGGTGCTGGACCTGTCCCCGTTCACCCATGTGCCGCACCTGCCGGGGGATGCTTTCACGGCCGTACCGCTGCTGGTGTTGACCTTGATCGCGGCCGCCCTCGGCGGCGCCGGACTGCTAGCCCTGCGCCGCCGCGACGTGCCCGCATGATGGGTGGGTGAATCCGCGGGTCAGTGGTCCTTGTTGCGCTTGGGCAGGACCAGCTCCTCGTGGTCCAGCTCGCGGTTGAGCACGCGCAGGCTGTCGTCCTCGAGGCGGCCGGCGTCGCGCCAGCGCAGCAGCTCCTCCCGCTCGGCGTCGATGACCGCCTGGCGGACCATGAGGGCCGCCTCGTACTGCGGGGACTTCGGCAGCTCGTGCGACTCGACCTGCTCCAGCAGGTCGAGTCGGCGGCGGTACCGGTCGAGCCGGACCTCGAGCTGGCGGCGCATCGTCTCGATCGCCTCCTCCTCGACGTTGTCGTGCTGCTGCTCCTGGATGTCGTCGAGCCGGTCCAGGGCCGCGCAGACCGCCGCCGAACGGGCCTCGTTGCGCAGCCGGGCCTTGTCCTTCTGGTTCGCCTTCAAGCCCAGCCAGCGGACCAGCGGCGCGAAGGTGAGGCCCTGCCCGACCAGGGTGACCAGCACGACCGAGATCGCGCAGAAGAAGAGCAGCTCCCGGTCCGGGAAGCCGTGCGGCAGGGTGAAGATCGCGGCGAGCGTGATGACACCCCGGGTGCCGGCCCAGCTCAGCGCGGTCACCTCCTTGCCGGTGAGCGGCACTTCCCGCTTGGTGTTGGTGCCGTCGTCCTCCGCGTCGCTGAGTTCCTGGCCGCCGAGCTGGGTGTGCAGCTGGCGGGGCAGCAGCTGGGTGGCCACCAGCCACAGCGGGCGCAGCAGCAGGACCACACCGAGGGTGATCGCCAGGGCGATGATGATCGTGCTGGTCTGGTACTTCGCCAGCCCGTCGACCACGGTCGGCACCTGCATGCCGATCAGCAGGAAGACCGCACCCTCCAGCAGGAAGTCGATCAGCCGCCAGACCGCGCTGGTCTGCAGGCGGCTGGCGCCGGTGGCGTACCGCGGGGTGTCGTGCCCGATGATCAGGCCGGCCACCACGACGGCGAGCACGCCGGAGATGAACACGTAGTGGTGCACGAACGAGTTCTCGCAGATCAGGTACGCGGCGAGCGGCGTGATCAGGGAGATGGCGTTGGAGTTGAGCGGGTCGGCCCGCAGCGACTTGAGGAACCGGACCGCGTAGGCGACCGCCACGCCGACCAGCACGCCGCCGGCGGCCGCGATGACGAACTTGCCGACCGCGCTGTCGAAGGAGAAGTTGCCGTCGCGCTGCGCGGCCACCGCCACGGTCAGGATGGTCAGCGCGGTCGCGTCGTTGAGCAGGCCCTCACCCTGGATGAGGGTGACCAGCTTGCCCGGCAGGCCGGCCTTGCGGCCGACGGCGAGCGCCGCGACCGGGTCGGGCGGTGCGACCGCCGCGCCCAGCGCGACGCCGGCCGCCAGCGTGGCGCCGGCCACCCAGAGCGAGAAGCCGACGCCGATGAGCAGTGCGGTGACCAGGACGAGGGCCACCGAAAGGCTGATCACCGTACGCATGTTGCGCCGGATGTCCAGCAGGGACGAGTCGAGTGCCGCGTTGTAGAGCAGCGGCGGCAGCACGAACGTGAGGATCAACTCGGGTTCCAGCTCGACGTTCGGGCCGGGAAGATATGCGTAGATGATGCCGATCAGGGTCAACAGCACGGCTGCGGGGAGGCCGGTCTTCTCGGTGACCCAGCGGACCGCGACGATCACCGCGATCGCGCCCAGGACGAAAAAGAGGATCTCCTCGGGGTTCATTCGATCATTGTCGCTGCTGGGCCGTTGTCACTGTTCAGCGGCATCACCGATGTGTTGCTGAGCGGAGACCAGCGCATCCTGGTGCTGGCGGACCACCGGTACGGCGGCGGTGACGATCTTCCGGACGGCCGGGTCGGTGCCGGTGGCGAGCACGATCTTTCCCAGCTTGATGGCCCGCTGGTGGGCGAGCAGCTGGCTGCCGACGAAGAGCGTGTCGAACTCGGTGGCGGAGGCGGCGCGGTACTGCCGGATGAGGTCCTTCTGCTCGGTGTTCGGCGCGGCGGGCAGGCTCACGTCGAGCTTGCGCGCGGCCCGCTGCACGGCGACGTCCAGCCGGCGGTGATAGGTCAGGAGCTGACGCCCGAGGTCGCGCACGGTCGCCGTGCCTCCCTTGCGCAGGGCGATCTTCCCGGCCTTGATCTGGGTCAGGTTGCCCTGGTGGGCGGCGACGAGGAACTCGGCGTCCGGGCTGACCGGCCGCTGCTCGACGGCCGCGGCGGGCGTCGCCAGACCGGCGACCATGGCGATAGCACTCAGAGTGAGAATAAGGTTACGCAAACGCATAACCGCAGGATAACCGGGCAAAGCGGGCGCAAAGGTCGCTTCCTCGAACGATGCCGGGGACCATCGGCATCATGGATCTGCACTACGAGGACACCGGCTCCGGCGGCGACGTGCTGGTGCTGATGCACGGCGGCACGATGGACCTGCGGATGTGGGACGACCAGATGCCGGCCCTCAGCGCCCGGCACCGGGTGATCCGTTACGACGCGCGGGGCCACGGCCGCTCACCCACGGCCACCGAACCGTACCGGCAGTGCGACGACGCGGCCGCGCTCCTGCGGCACCTCGGCGTCGGCCGGGCGACCCTGATCGGGCTGTCGATGGGCGGCTCCGCGGCGATCGACACCACGCTCGAACATCCCGAGCTGGTCGAGCGTCTCGTGGTGATGGGATCGGGCACCAACGAGCCGGAGTTCGACGATCCGTGGATGCTGCAGCGGTTCGCGAACATGGCCACGCTGCAGGAGAGCCGCGACGTGGACGGCTGGGTCACCGAGTTCCTGCTGATGGGGCTGGTCGGGCCGTACCGGGAGCCGTCCGAGGTGGATGCGCGGGTGACCGCCCGCTGCCGGCAGATGGCCACCGACACGGTTCGCCACCACGCCCGCCCCGGCGCCGTGACCCCGCACGGGGTGACCGGCTCGTGGCCGCGGCTGGGCGAGATCCGGATCCCGGCCCTGGCCCTGTACGGAACGCTGGACGCGCCCGACCATGTCGCCATGGTCGAGCGCGTCGCGGCGGGAATCGACGGGTGCCGCCTCGTGCCGATCGAGGGGGCCGCCCACATGCCGAACATGGAGCGGCCCGACCTCGTCGGCGCGCAGTTGCGCGGCTTCCTCGATCAGTAGCGGTAGTGCTCCGGCTTGAACGGCCCCTCGACGTCCACGCCCAGGTACTCCGCCTGCTTCTTGGTGAGCGTGGTGAGACGGACGCCGAGCGCGTCCAGGTGCAGCCGGGCCACCTTCTCGTCCAGGTGCTTCGGCAGGACGTAGACCTGCTTGTCGTACTCACCCGGCTTGGTCCAGAGCTCGATCTGGGCCATCACCTGGTTGGTGAACGAGTTCGACATGACGAAGCTGGGGTGCCCGGTGGCGTTGCCCAGGTTCATCAGCCGGCCCTCGGACAGGACGATCACCGAGTGGCCGTCCGGGAAGCGCCACTCGTGCACCTGCGGCTTGATCTCGATCTTCTCGATGCCCGGGACCTTGGCCAGCCCGGCCATGTCGATCTCGTCGTCGAAGTGGCCGACGTTGCCGACGATCGCGTTGTGCTTCATCGCCGACAGGTGCTCGACGGTGATGATGTCGGTGCCGCCGGTGGTGGTGATGAAGATGTCGGCCTCACCGACCACGTCCTCGATCCGCACGACCTGCATGCCGTCCATCGCCGCCTGCAGCGCGCAGATCGGGTCGATCTCGGTGACCACGACGCGGGCGCCCTGGCCGCGCAGCGTCTCCGCGGAGCCCTTGCCGACGTCGCCGTAACCGCAGACCACGGCCAGCTTGCCGCCGAGCATAACGTCGGTGGCCCGGTTCAGGCCGTCGACCAGCGAGTGGCGGATGCCGTACTTGTTGTCGAACTTGCTCTTGGTGACCGCGTCGTTGACGTTGATCGCCGGGAAGAGCAGCGTGCCCTCCTTGGCCAGCTTGTAGAGCCGGGCCACACCGGTGGTGGTCTCCTCGGTGACGCCCTTGATCCCCGCGGCGATCCGCGTGAAGCGCTGCCCGTCCTCGGAGAGGCTCTTGCGCAGCGTCTCCAGGATGATCCGGTACTCGTGGACGTCGTCCTCGGTCGCGGCCGGAACCGCGCCGGCGCCCTCGAACTCGACACCCTTGTGCACCAGCAGGGTGGCGTCACCACCGTCGTCGAGGATCATGTTCGGGCCCTGGCCGTTGCCGAAGTCGAACAGCTGCATGGTGGCCCACCAGTACTCCTCCAGCGTCTCGCCCTTCCAGGCGAAGACCGGGACGCCGGCCGGCGCGTCGACCGTGCCGTTCGGGCCGACGACGACCGCGGCGGCCGCCTCGTCCTGAGTGGAGAAGATGTTGCAGGACACCCAGCGCACCTCGGCGCCGAGCGCGACCAGGGTCTCGATCAGCACGGCGGTCTGCACGGTCATGTGCAGCGAGCCGGCGATCCGGGCGCCGGCGAGCGGCTTGCTGTCGCCGAACTCGGTGCGCAGCGACATCAAGCCGGGCATCTCGTGCTCGGCGAGACGCAGCTGGTGGCGGCCGGCCTCGGCCAGCGACAGGTCGGCCACGGCGAAGTCGAGACCGTTGATCTTCTGCAGTTTGCTGCTCATGAAAAGAGGGCTCCTCCCTCTCAGGAGGCGCCCTTGCGTCAGTCAACCCGGCCGAGCGTGGCGGATCCGTGGATCCGTTGCAGCGCCTCTCGGCAGGGCCGAACCCACTCTACCGAGCGGCTCGCAAGATCACATCCGGCGGAGTGTCCCGTCGGTGTCGGTAATCACGTAGGTCCCGTCACCCAGCGGCTGCAGATCGTCCTCGTCGATCGTGACGATGCCCAGGTCACCGAGCACCTCGCCGGTGCGGGTGTCCACGCGGTAGTGCCGCCACCAGGGTTCGTCGTCCTCGCCGTAAACCACCACGATCGCGGTGCCGGCGTCCAGGTAGCCGCCGGTCCACTCGATCACCCCGACCTCGGGGTCCTCGCCGAAGTCGGCGACGCTCAACCGGAACCGGCGCTCCCCGCTCGGGAAGTCGTGCAGGACGACGTCCCGCTGCGCCTCGTGGTCCACCGTCATGAACTGCCGCTGGTCCGGGGAGACGTCGATCAGGACGCGGTCACCCCAGCCGTAGTCGTGCAGGTCGCCCTCCGGCCCGGCGAGGAAGATCTGCGAGCCGTCCTGGCCCTCGCCGACGTCGAGCAGCATCCGCCCGTCGGGGAGCGGGAAGTGCGTTCCGCCCTGCCCGGCGGCCGGCACCGGGCGCCGGGACCGCAGGTCACCGGTCGCCGCGTCGAGCACGATCCACTCGTCGGGCGCGTAGACCCAGACCAGGGAGTCGTCGGCGGAGAGGGCGACATCTCCCGGCGAGTCGAGGCCGAAGCGCCACCGCTCACTGCCGTCCGGCCCGATCCGGAGCACCGCCTCGTCGCTCGCGCAGACCAGCCCGTCCCGGGTCGACGGCACCTGCCAGCTCCAGCAATCGGCCGGCACCGGGAAGACCCGGACGGGTTCCAGCTCCGCGTCGAAGACTTCGATGCCGGCGTCGGTCCGGCGGGAGATCACGCGCACGGTGCGCAGCGTAGCGCGGGTGCAATTCGTCACGCGAAGGAGCGAGAAAACATAAAAGACCTTCCATAAACCCTCAAAAACCCCTCACTCTGTACGCGTGAAGCACCCGTATCGCATCCGGGAGATCGCCGCGCAATCCGGGCTCAGCCAGGCCACTGTGGATCGCGTGCTGCACAACCGTGGCGGGGTTCGGGAGAGCACCATCCGTCAGGTGCATCAGGCCATCGCCGAACTCGACCGGCAGCAGGCGCAGGTGCCGCTCGGCGGGCGGACCTATTCGATCGACGTCGTGCTGCACACCTCCCGGCGTTACGGCACCGCGGTCCGGGACGCGCTGGACGCCGAGGTGCCGGGGTTCGCCCCGGCGGTGCTGCGGCCGCGCATCCATCTCGCCGACGGCCCGGGCAACGAGGTGGTCCGGGCCCTGGAGCGGGTGGGCCGGTCCCGCTCCCACGGGGTGATCGTGATGGCTCCTCCGGGGCCGGAGGTGGCCGACGCGGTGGCGCGGCTGGGCGTACCGGTGGTGACCCTCAACGGTGACCTGCCGGCCGGCAAGCGGATCGCCCACGTCGGGGTGGACGACTTCGACGCCGGGGCGACCGCGGCGTACCTGGTGGAGCAGCGCCTCGCGGACCGGGCCGGCGACGTGCTGGTGATCAACGGCAAGGGTGAGCGGGAGGCCGGCTTCCGGGCGCTGCTGCGGGAGCGGGCGCCGGCCCGCCGGCTGCTCACCGTCGACAGCGCGGACGCCGGCCGGGTCCGTGCGACGCTCGCCGGCAACCCGGCGATCCGGGCCGTCTACTCGGCCGGTAGCTGCGGAAACGCCGCGATCGTCGGCGCTTTCACCGACGAGCGCCGCAACTACGACGTGTTCGTGGCGCACGGGCTCGACCGGGAGAACATCGCCCTGCTGCGGGCGCACCAGCTCTCCGCCGTGCTGCACCAGGATCTGCGGGCCGACCTGCGGCACGCGTGTCAGGCGCTGCTGCGGGCGCAGGGGGCGCTGCCTGGACCGATCCGGTCCCGGCCGTCCGCAGTTCAGGTGATCACTCCGTTCAACGTGCCGCCGGCCGAGTTCTAAGTTCACTTCCTGTTCATTCAATTCGCTCCCGAGGTGCCGATGGACCGGTACCGAACGAGAGAGGGATGAACATGGCGGGCAATCGTGGGCTTGGGCAGTGGTGCCGAGACCGGGGGGTTTCCACCAAGGTGCTCGCGGTTGCGGGAGTGGCGATCGCCGGAACCGTGGCGACCGGTGCGCTCAGCATCGTCGGCATCAACGCGCTGCAGGACAGCCGGAACACCGAGATCGCGGAGGTGCTGCCGTACAGCACCAACCTGAACACGGCGGCGCTGACCGCGAAGGCGGCGGCGAACGACGAGCGTGGCTTCTTCCTGAAGGACGGCGACGTCGAGTTCCGTGACGAGGCGCTCGGCCGCAAGGAGAAGGTCGACGAGGCCCTGGCCGCGGCACGGGCCGTCGCCGACGGGGACGAGGTCGGCCGCGTCGACGCGATCCAGAAGGCCACCGACGCCTGGTTCAGCGCGATGGAGGCGGAGTTCGCCCTCTACGAGACCCGGCCCAAGGCGGCCGAGGACCTCGCGCTCGGCGAGAACCGGGACCTTCGCAAGACCTACGAGGGCCTGCTCAACGACGAGATCGAGTATGCCGACGCGGAGCTGCTCAAGGGGCAGAGCTTCGACTCGATGGTGAACCGTACGCGTACCGAGATCGTTGTGGTGCTGGCGGTGTCGCTGGTGCTGGCCGTGGCCGGGGCGCTGTACGTGGCCCGGCTGCTCATCGCGCCCCTGCGCCGGGTCAGCCGGGTCCTGGACCAGGTGGCCGAGGGTGATCTCTCCGGCGACCCGGGCGTGGACCAGCGGGACGAGGTCGGGCACATGGCCGACTCGCTGCGGCGGGCGACCGGCACCCTGCGGCAGACCGTGACCGATCTGACCGCGCACTCGCAGACGCTCGCCGGGCAGGCCGACGCGCTCGCCGCGACCAGCCGGCTCAGTTCGGCGAGCGCCGGTCAGGGCGCTGAGCAGGCGGCCGCGGTGGCCGACTCGGCCGCCACGATGTCGCTGAACATCCAGACGGTGGCGGCCGGCGCCGAGGAGATGGGCGCCTCGATCCGCGAGATCAGCGAGAGCGCCACCCAGGCCGTGCACGTGGCGTCGCGCGCGGTCGAGGTCACCGCGAACACCAGTTCGGTGATGGCCAAGCTGGGGGAGTCGTCGGCCGAGATCGGCAACGTGATCAAGGTGATCACCGCGATCGCCGAGCAGACCAACCTGCTGGCCCTGAACGCGACCATCGAGGCCGCTCGTGCCGGTGAGCTGGGCAAGGGCTTCGCGGTGGTGGCGAGCGAGGTCAAGGAGCTGTCCCAGGAGACGGCCCGGGCCACCGAGGACATCGGGCAGCGGGTCGCCGCGATCCAGGCCGACACCGCCGGCGCGGTCGCCGCGATCGCGGAGATCAGCGAGATCATCGGCCGGATCAACGAGTTCCAGACCACGATCGCCTCCGCGGTGGAGGAGCAGACCGTCACCACCAACGAGATGAGCCGCAACGTCAGCGAGGCGGCGGACGCGGGCGGCCGGGTCGCCGACACGATCACCGCCGTCGCGTCGTCGGTGCAGCAGACCACGACCGGTGTCGCCGAGGCGGACCGGGCCGCGTCCCAGCTCGCCGGGATGTCCGGTGACCTGCGCCGGATTGTCGATCGGTTCTCGCTCTGATGTCATCGGTTTGCTAGGCACTGCAAGAAACGAGCAGAACTACGGAAAACAGCGACCAACTCTTGTGAGTTAAATCACCGGGCATCTATCGTTCACCGTGCGTGTGGAGTTGGGGGGGGGGGCGGGCCCCCACAACGAACCCGGTGGGGGGTGGGGCTGGAAAGAGGCCCCCCGGGGGGTATGGAAGAGGGGGGGGCGC
>NZ_JBEZZB010000155.1:0-24359 GCF_040638955.1 Actinoplanes sp. NPDC024001 | reverse complement strand
GTCCGGCCTCGTCCAGCGCCGTGGTCAGCCGGTGCAGCCAGCCGGTCGCCGGCGACGGGTCGCCGAGCCACGGCTCCAGCGCGTGCGCGGCGGCCTGCGACCGGGCCAGGATCTTGCGCTGCGTCTCGGCGGCCGCGGTGGTCAGGGTCGCCGGCCCGCTCCCGCCCCGGTCGGTGCGGATCACGGTCAGTCCGGCCGGCAGCCGGGGCACCAGCACATCCAGCGCCGCCGAGGTCGGCGCCGCGATCAGCACGCGCTCGCCGCGTTCCGCGGCGGCTCGCGCGATCTCCAGGACCGCCAGCGTGCGGGCCACACCGGGCGGCGCCAGCAGACAGAGCAGATCGGGTACGCCCAGCGCACGCTGCACCACGTCCGCCGGGTCGTGGGGCGCCGCCGGCGCGTACCGGGCGCCGGCCAGCAACGCCAGCAGCCCGGGATTGACGGTGACACCGGTGCGCAGCCGCAGGATCGCGTCGCGTTGCACCCGTTCGTCGGGCTCGGACTGCTCGCCGGCCAGCGCGAACTCCAGCGCCGCGCAGAAGTCGTCGTTCCGGTACCCGGAACCCTCCTCGTGATCTAGATCGACAGAGGTCGACGCCATCCGCCCACCATAGTTGCGCCGCTGACACGCCAACAAACGAACCTCACGAACGTGAAGGCCCGCGCGGGCGCGGTGGCGGATGATTCCCCAATGCCCTCGATCCACGCAGACCTGATTCTCACCGGTGGACCGGTGTTCACCGCCGACCCGGCCCGCGGCCACGCCACCACGGTCGCCGTCCGCGACGGGCGCATCCTCGCCGTCGGCACCGACGAGGTGCGCGAGCTGGCCGGCCCGGGCACCGAGACCGTCGACCTGCGCGGCCGGCTGCTGATCCCCGGGTTCCAGGACGCCCACGTGCACGCGGTGATGGGCGGCGTCGAGCTGAACCAGTGCGACCTGACCGGCACCACCGACGTCGACGAGTACCTGCGGCGGGTCCGCGACTACGCGCAGCGGCACCCGGACCTGGAATGGATTGCCGGCGGCGGCTGGTCCATGGAGAGTTTCCCCGGTGGTGTGCCCAGCCGCGAACTGCTCGACCGGGTCGTGCCGGACCGGCCGGTCTACCTGATCAACCGCGACCACCACGGCGCCTGGGTGAACAGCCGCGCCCTGGAGATGGCCGGGATCACCGCGGAAACGGCCGATCCGGCGGACGGCCGGATCGACCGGGCGAGCGACGGCACCCCGGCCGGTGGGCTGCAGGAGGGGGCCATGCAGCTGGTCGCCGCCCTGCTGCCGGCGGTCGCTCCGGCCGAGCGGCTGGCCGGGCTGCTCCGGGCGCAGGAGCTGCTGCACTCGCTCGGCGTGACGGCCTGGCAGGAGGCCATGCTCTGCGCGACCAACGGCTATCCGGATGTGTCCGACGCGTACCGGACGGCGGCCGTGGAGGGGAGGCTGACCGCGACCGTGATCGGCGCGCTCTGGTGGGACCGCGACCGCGGCGCCGAGCAGATCCCCGAGCTGGTCGAGAAGCGGGAGCGGTTCACCGCCGGGCGGCTGCGCAGCGACAGTGTGAAGCTGATGCTCGACGGGGTGGCGGAGAACTTCACCGCCGCGATGACCGCGCCCTACCTGGACGGCTGCGGGTGCGCGACGGCGAACCGGGGCCTGTCGTTCATCGACCCGGCCGCCCTGCCGGGATATGTGACCGAGCTGGACGCGCTCGGCTTCCAGGTGCACTTCCACGCCCTCGGCGACCGGGCGGTGCGGGACGCCCTCGACGCGGTGGCCGCGGCCCGGGCGGCGAACGGGTTCCGCGACACCCGGCCGCACCTGGCGCACCTGCAGGTGGTGCACCCGCAGGACGTGCCGCGGTTCCGGGCGCTGGGCGCGACGGCGAACCTGCAGGCCTACTGGGCGTCGCACGAGCCGCAGATGGACGAGCTGACCATCCCGTTCCTGGACCCGGAGCTGGCGCGGCGGCAGTACCCGTTCGGGGATCTGCTGCGGGCCGGGGCGCACCTGGCCGCGGGCAGCGACTGGCCGGTCACCACACCGGACCCGATCGAGGCGATCCACGTGGCGGTCAACCGGGTGCACCACGGCAGCGATCACGAGCCGTTCCTCGGCGCCCAGGCACTCGACCTGGGCACGGCGCTCACGGCCTACACGGCGGGTTCGGCGTACGTCAACCGGCTCGACGACACCGGAACCCTGCGCCCCGGGAACCGGGCCGACCTGGTGGTTCTCGACCGTGACCCGTTCGCCGGGCCGCCGCTCGCGATCGGCGAGACCCGGGTCGCGCTCACCTACGTCGACGGACGGCAGGTGTACGCGGCCCGGGACGCCTAGTCCCTACTTGCCGGCGGGCTCGTCGTCCTCGTCGTCGAGCTCGTCCTCGCCGGCCTCCTCGGCCACCGCGGCGTGCGCGTGCCGCGGCTGGGCCGGGGCGGCCTCGAGCTCCTCGGCGACCGGCTCCTCCTCCAGGATGTCGCCGGTGACCTGCGGCGCGTCCATCCAGAGGGCGCGCAGCTGGCCCTGCATGAAGGCGGTGAGCCGGCCGCGGTACTCGCGGTCGAAGTCCTCGAGCGCCTCGATCTGCTGCTGCAGGGCCTCCCGCTTGGCGCCGAGGGAGCCGACGACGTCGTCGTAGCGCTGCTGGGCCTGGTGGCGCAGCTGCTCGGCACCGGCGACCGCGTCCGCACCGATGGTCTCCGCGCGGGCCCGGGCGTCCGCCACGATCTTGTCGGCGGTGCGGCGGGCCTCCTCGGCGTGCGCCTGCGCGTCCCGGGCGATCTGCTCGGCGGCGGCGCGGGCCTCGGACAGCACGCGGTCGGCCTCACGGCGCACGTTGTTCGCGTGGGCCTGGGCGTCGCGGGCGATCTGCTCGGCGGAGGCCAGCGCATCCGTACGGATCTTGTCCGCGTGGTGCTGGGCGCTCGCGACGTGCTCCTCGGCCGTGCGCTGGGCCAGGGCCAGAACCTGCAGCGCCTGGTTGGGCAGGCCGGGGGTGGGCGCGATCACCGCGTGCTCCGAGGTCTCACCGTTCGTCCCATTGAGCAGCACTTCGACACGATCCTTATCTGCTTGTCAGGCTTGCCTACGCACCGGTTTCCCCGGCGCCGCTCCGGATTCCCGGCCGGAACGCTGACCATGATCGGCGGATGCTACCAAGCTGATCTGGCCGTTTGCGAGAGTGCTTCAGTAACTCCGTTCCGGACAAAAAGAGCAAGTGGCGCATTAGGCTCGATACATACTGACCCGACGCCCTCGAGGATGAGCCATGGGCTGCCGCCGTTCCCTGATCTCCCTGACCGCCCTGACCGCTCTCCTGTTCGCCGGTGCCGCCACCCCGGCCGGCGCCGCGGTCGTGTCCCGCTACGAGATCGCGCTCTGGGGGATGAACGAACCCGCCGGCTCGACCTGGATGATCGACGGCAGCGGGAACGGGCAGCACGGCCGCATCGGCGCCGAGGTCGGCACCGGGATGCCCGCCGACGCTGACCGTGGCTACCGCTTCGAACGCCTGGAACCGGACACCCCGCCGGCCCGCCCCGGACACCTGGTCGTCGTGCCGCACAGCCCGCGGCTGAACCCCGGCAGCCGCGACTTCGGGGTGACGTTGCGGCTGCGCACCACCAACAAGTTCGGCAACATCATCCAGAAGGGCCAGGCCACGGTCGCCGGTGGCAGCTTCAAGCTGCAGATCCCGAACGGGCGCGTGGAGTGCATGTACCGGGGGTCGGCGGGCACCATCGAGGTCTTCGCGCCCTACCGGATCAACGACGGCTACTGGCACGTGGTCCGGTGCCTGCGGGTCCGGGCCGGGGTCGCGCTGCTGATCGACGGGCGTCAGGTGGCGTCCCGGGCCGGCTGGACCGGGCCGATCGCCAACACGTGGCCGGTCTCCATCGGCGGCAAGCTCGACTGTGACCAGCGCGAGGTCGGCTGCGACTACTACGCCGGCGACCTCGACTACATCCTGCTCGAAGCCGCCTGACCCACCGGCGGTCGGGGCGGGCAGCGATGCCCGTGGTGTGGCCACGGGCGGAGTAGCCGCGTTTCGGGCGTGGTGGCCCGTACCGGGAAAGGGGTTGACCGGCCCGGCTGCAGAGCCGGACCGGTCGGGATGAGCGTCAGGGAGTCCAGCGGATGTTGGGGTTGACGTTGCCGGTCCAGTCGAAGACGGCCATGTTGTCCCAGCCGTCGCCCGTGCCGTTGATGTTCGCCGGGTCCCAGCCGTTGCCCTTGATGGCGTACCAGGTGGGTTCCCAGTAGAAGACGCCGATGGCGCCGGCGTTGCGGGCGGTGTTCTGCACCCAGCTGAACTGCTGGGCCTGGCCGGCCCAGGAGGACGGGATGTTGTCGCAGAGCACCGTGCCGGGAATCGAGTTCTTCTCGCTGTCGGCGTCGGCGCTGGTGAACTGGTAGGCGGTCTCGGCGATCACCACCGGCTTGCCGTAACGGGTGCGCATGTCGGTGATGACGTTGTAGAGGTTCGCCAGCGTGCCGTGCCACATGCAGTAGTAGGACAGCGCGGTGACGTCCCACTGCACGCCGGCGGCGCGGATGCCGTCGTAGAACCAGCGGGCGTTCGTGAGGCTGTCCGAGTTCGCGGTGTGGATCATGACCTGGGTGGAGCTGTTGCACGCCTTGGTCGCGTTGTAGCCCTGCTTGAGCAGCGACGCCAGCGGGCCGAAGTTGCTGTTCACCACCTGGCCCCGGGGCCAGAGCATGCCGACGTTGATCTCGTTGCCGATCTGCACGCTGTCCGGGGTGGTGCCCTGGGCCTTCAGCGCGGTGCAGACGTCGTAGGTGTAGTTGTAGACGTCGGTCTGCAACTGCGTGAGCGAGTGCGAGGCCCAGGCCGCGGGCGGGTACTGCTTGCCGGGGTCGGCCCAGGTGTCCGAGTAGTGGAAGTCGATCAGCAGCTTGAGGCCCTTGGCCTTGATCGCCCGGGCCTGCTGCAGCACCTTCGCCTTGTTGTTGTAGCCGCTGGCCGGGTTGTTCCAGACCCGCAGCCGCATGTAGTTGGCGCCGGCGCCCTTGAGGATGTCGTAGGGGTCGGTGGCGGCGCCGTTGCGGTAATACTTGGCGCCCAGGTCGAGGCTGCGCTGCAGCGACGACACGTCAGCGCCGAGCATGGTGAGCGGCGCGGCCTGGGCGGGTGCGGGGGTGAGTGCCACGGTGGCCGCGAGCACGGCGGTCGCGATCAGGGCACGCAGGGACGATTTCATCGCGCTCTCCAGTCTCAGCGGTGCCAGCGGATGTACGGGTTGACGCGCCCCGAGTCGTCGAAGGTCGCCATGTTCTCCCAGGCGTTGCCGGAGTTCTCGATGTCCTCGGTGTCCCACCCGTTGCCGTCGATCGCGGTCCAGGTGGGCTCCCAGTAGAAGACGCCGAGCGCCCCGGCCTCCCGGGCCACCTCCTGCACCTGGGTGAACTGCTGCGCCTGCCCCTGCGGGGTGGCCGGGATGCCGTCGCACGGCGCCGGGGACAGGATGATGTTCTCCAGGTGGTCGAAGTTCTCGGTGGTCCACGGGTACGCGGTCTCCGCGATCACCACCGGCTTCGAGTACCGCGCCTTCACGTCGGTGAGCACGGTGCGCAGGTTGTCCAGCGAGCCGTGCCACATGCAGTAGTAGGAGAGCGCGGTGATGTCCCACTTCACGCCCTGCGCGGTGATCCCGTCGTAGAACCAGTGCGCCGCGTCGATGTTGCCGGCCAGCGCGGTGTGAATCATGACCTTGGTGGACCGGTTGCAGGCCTTCGTGGCGTCGTAGCCGGCCTTGAGCAGGGTGGACAGCGGCCCGAAGTCGTTGTTGTCGACCCGGCCCGTGGGCCACAGCATGCCGACGTTGATCTCGTTGCCGATCTGCACGCTGTCCGGCGTGGTGCCCTGCCGCTTCAGGCTCCGGCAGACGTCGTAGGTGTAGTCGTAGACGTCCTGGCGCAGCTGGGCCAGGTCGTGCCCCGCCCACGCCTCGGGGATGAACTGCTTGCCCGGGTCGGCCCAGGTGTCCGAGTAGTGGAAGTCGATCAGCAGCCGGTGGCCGGCCTTCTTGATCGCCCGCGCCTGCTGCAGCACCTTCTCCTTGTTGCTGTAGCCGCTGGTCGGGTCGTTCCAGATCCGCAGCCGCAGGTAGTTGGCGCCGGCCTGGCGAAGGATGTCGTAGGGATTGGCCCGCTTGCCGCGGAAGTCGTAGAACTTCGCGCCCAGTTCGAGCGCGCGCGGCAGCGTGGAGACGTCGGCGCCGCGCATCACGAGATCAGCGTGGGCCTGTGCCGGTGCGGGGGAGAGGGTGGCCGCGAGGACGGCTACGACCACCATGGCGAGTCGTTTCATTACGCTCCTTTGTGGACTATAAAGGACGGAATGAGTCGGGGAACCGGCCTCGATGAAGGGGGGATATCGAGGCCGGCCCCGGGGGGCCCGAGAAAGCTCAGGCTGGGGAGGAAGAGCGGATCACCAGGCTGGTGGGCACGGTGATGGACAGGGGCGTGCGCCCCGCGATGACGTCGACGAGGAGACGGACCATCTCCTCGCTGATGCGTTCCAGCGGATGCCGCACGGTGGTGAGCGGCGGTTCGGTGGTGGCGGCCAGACCGGAGTCGTCGAAGCCGACCACCCGGACGTCGCCGGGCACGTCGCGCCCGGCCTCGCGCAGCACCGGCAGGGTCGCGGCGGCCATCGCGTCGGAGGCGGCGAAGACCGCGTCCACCTCCGGCACCCGGTCGAGCAGCGTGCGCATCCCGGCCGCGCCGCTCTCCCGGCTCCAGTCGCCGTGCACCACGTACGCCGGGTCGACCGCGATCCCGGCGGCCGTCAGCGCGTCGCTGTAACCGCGCAGCCGGAACACGCCGCCGAAGGTGTCCTGCGGCCCGGTGATCGTGGCGATCCGCCGGCAGCCGGAGGCGAGCAGGTGCTCGACCGCCGAGCGCGCCCCGCCCCAGTCGTCGGCCGACACCGAGCTGATCGTGTCCTCGAAGCCGAGCACCTGGCCGCAGGCCACGATCGGCACCTGCGCCTGCACCAGCTGCCGCAGCAGCGGGTCGCCGGAGTGCGGCGAGACCAGCAGCACCCCGTCGACGTGCCCGCCGTTGAGGTACTCGATGGTCCGGCTGCGCTCCTCCGGGGTCGACGCGATCATCAGGATCAGCGTCAGCTGCCGGTCGGAGAGCGCCTGCGCCACCCCGCGCAGCAGCACCGAGAAGTTCGGGTCCTCGAAGAGCAGGTGCTGCGGCTCGGTGAGCAGGAAGGCGATCGACCCGGACCGCCCGGTCGCCAGGGACCGGGCGTGCTGGTTCGTGGTGTACCCGGTCCGGGAGATGGCGTCACGCACCGCCCGCACGGCTTCCGGGCTCACCCAGTCACGGCCGTTCAGGACCCGCGAGACGGTTGCGTAGGACACCCCGGCCTCGCGTGCGACATCGCGAATGGTCGGGCGTTTCCGGGACACGTTCGGGATCATAGTCAGGCCTTGACCCCGCCGGCGGCCAGGTCGACCTGCCAGTACCGCTGCAAGGTCAGGAACAGCGCGATCAGCGGGATGATCGACAGCAGCGCGCCGGTCACCACCGAGGTGTACATGGCCGGCTGCGACGCGCCCTGGTTCAGCAGGCCGCTCAGCCCGACCGTGATCGGGTACAGCTTGTCGTCGCCGAGCATGATGAACGGCAGCATGTAGTTGTTCCAGATCGCCACGAACTGGAAGAGGAAGACGGTCACCAGGCCGGTGCGCATCATCGGCAGAACCACCCTGCCGAAGGTGCGCCAGTCGCCGGCGCCGTCGATGCGGGACGCCTCCAGGATCTCGGTGGGCACCGACGCGGCCGCGAAGATCCGGGCCAGGTAGATGCCGTACGGGCTGATGAAGCTGGGCAGCAGCACCGCCCAGTAGGTGTTGGTCAGCCCGACCTTCGCCAGCAGCAGGTACTGCGGGATGGCCAGGATGACGCCGGGCACCAGGACCCCGGCCAGGATCACGTTGAAGACGAAGCTCTTGCCGCGGAAGTCGAACTTCGCCAGGGCGTACCCGGCCATCGCCGAGATCAGCGTGGAGACGGCCGCGCCGAGACCCGCGTAGAGGGCGGTGTTCGCCATCCACCGCCAGTACAGGCCGTCCCGGTAGTTGCTCAGGTCGGCGATGTTGTCGAACAGGTGGGTGCTCGGGGCCAGGGTGAAGGTGGAGAAGAGCTCGCCCGCGCTCTTCGACGAGGCGATCACCACCCAGAGCACGGGGAGCAGGCAGTAGGCGGCGCCCAGCAGGAGCAGGGTGGTGGCGAGAGGGCTGCGACGCAGTTGCATCAGTCCTCCTGGTTGAAGGCGCGGCGCCCGACGAGCTTCAGGAACCCGAAGGACAGGACGAACGTGGCGAGCGCGATGATCACCGAGGTGGCGGCGGCCGCGTAGAGGTCGTTGCGGACGAACGTGTCCCGGTAGACCTTCATCAGCGGCGTCCAGGTGGTGGAGATCGTGTTGCTCAGCGGTTTGAGGGTCATCGGCTCGGCGAAGACCTGCAGCGTGGCGATCAGCGAGAAGACGAACGTCATCACCAGCGAGGGCATCACGATCGGGATCTTGATGCGCCAGGCGATGGCGAGGTCGGAGGCGCCGTCGATGCGGGCGGACTCGTACAGGCTGATCGGGACGGCCCGCAGCGCGGTGTAGATGACGATCATGTTGAAGCCGGTGCCGCCCCAGATCGCGATGTTCGCGACCGCCCAGAGCGTGCCGGACGAGGACAGGATGTTCGGCGCGGTGACACCGACCGCCTCGAACAGGTCGGTGAACGGGCTGACCCGGGGCAGGTAGAGGAAACCCCAGAGCAGCGAGGCGACCACGGCCGGGACCGCGTACGGCAGGAAGATCGCGATCCGGGACACCTTGCCGACCGCCTTGCGGGTCCGGTTGGCGTCCAGGAGCAGCGCGAAGAGCAGGGCCAGCCCGAGCATGGTGGGGACCACGATCAGGCCGTACGCGCCGACCCGCCACACGCTCGGCAGGAAGTCAGGATCGGACAGCGACCGGGCGTAGTTGCTCAGCCCGGCCCACACCTCGGTGCGGGACTTCGCTCCCAGGCCGAGGCCGCTGACCTGAACCTTGCGCAGACTCAGGTAACCGGCGTACACGATCGGCGCGGCCAGGAAGAGTACGAAGAGGGTGAGCGCCGGGGCCAGGAACGCCCAGGGCACCCCGGCGCGCCGGGTCTTCTTGCCGGCGGCCGGCGCGACGTCGGGAGCGGCCGTGGAAATGCGCGTTGGAGTGATCAACGACATCGCCGAGTCTTCCTTTCTCCAGGCCCGGGCGGGCGAACCCGCCCGGGCCGGCAGGTCATCCGGCGACGGTGAAGCCGCTGTTCTTCATGTCGTCGACCGTGGTCTGCTGCATGGTGGCCAGCGACGAGGTGAAGGCCGCGGCCTTCTTCGACTCGGCCGCCTTGCCGAAGGCGTCGTTGAACGCGCTGTAGGCGACGTTGACGTTCGGCCCGTACGTGAACGGCTTGGTGGCCTTCGCGGCGTCGGCGGCGATCGTGTAGAAGTCGGCCTGGTCGGCGAAGAACGCCGGCGGGGCGGTCAGCACGCTGGTGGCGTCGGTCGCGGCGGGGTAGACGTTCGCCGTGGTGGCCAGCAGCTTCAGGGCCTCCGGGTCGCTGTTGAGCCAGGCGACGAACTGGGCGGCCTGCTTCTTGTGCTTCGACTGGGTGGTCACGCTGGTGGCCGAGCCGCCCCAGTTGCCGGTGGCCGGGCTGGCGGCGTCCCACTGCGGCATGGGCGCGGCCTTCCACTTGCCCTTGGTGTCCTTGGCGCCGGCCTCCAGCACGCCCGGGGCCCAGACCGCGCTGACCCAGCCGACCTGGGTGCCGTCGTTGAGGGCGGTGTTCCACTCCGGGGTGTACATCGGCTTGTTGTCGATGACGCCCCTCTCGACCAGCCCGCCCCAGTACGAGGCGACCTTCTGGGTGGCCGCGTCGTTGATGTTGACGGACCAGGAGTCGCCGTTGACGCCCCACCACGAGGCGCCGGCCTGCTGGGCGAGGCCGGCGAACAGGCCGGCGTCGGTGGCCGAGAAGGTGCCGAGGTACTGCTTCGGGTTCGCCTGGTGGATCTTCTCGGCGGCCGCGGCGTAGTCGTCCCAGGTCTTCGGTGCCTGCAGGCCGTTCTTCTCGAAGACGTCCGCGCGGTAGAAGAACATCAGCGGGCCGGAGTCCTGCGGGACGCCGTAGACCGCCTCGGAGCCGAGGGTGACGCTGTTCCAGGCGCCCTCGGGGAAATTGTCCTTGAGCGAACCGGCCTCGCCGGCGATGTCGGCGATCGCGTCCGAGGAGACCAGGGTGGGGATCTTCTGGTACTCGGCCTGCATGATGTCCGGCGCGCCGCTGCCGGCCTTGATCGCGGTGAGCAGCTTGGTGACCGCCGGGTCGCCGCCGTCCTGCTTGTTGACCGTGACCTGGATGTTCGGGTTCTTGGCGTTCCAGGCGGCGACGACCTTGTCCATGTTCGGCGCCCAGCTCCAGTAGGTCAGGGCGACCTTCTCGTTCGTCTCGGTCGAGGCGTCGTCGTCGGAGCCGCCGCCGCAGGCAGCGGTGACGGACAGCAAGGTCAGGGCCGCCAGCAGCGGGGCGAATTTCGTCTTCATCGATCCTCCTTGATCGGCTTGGCCGGGGAGCGGAAGCCGGGGAACGGAAGCCGGGGGAAGGCTCGGCTCCTGTGACCGGTTACAGTGCTGCCGTTACGTCGATGTGTCAAGACCTTGCGTCGCACCCGTTACGCCTGTGTATCGTTCGGGCTCGCCGGTCTGTGACCGGTTACAGTCAAACCCGCAAGGAGCTGATCCCATGCCGCTCTCCGTTCGCCATCAACCCTGGGCGACGCCACTGCGCCGGCCGCGGATGAGCAACGACGAGGACGCGCGGGCCGGGCTCTCGCTGACCAACCGCTACCTGATCCGCGACGGTCGTCCGGTCATCCCGGTCTCCGGGGAGCTGCACTTCAGCCGGGTGCCCCGGCACCGGTGGGCGGAGCGCCTGCGGCAGATGAAGGCGGGCGGGGTCACCGTGGTGGCCAGCTACGTCTTCTGGCTGCACCACTCGCCTCGTCGTGGCGAGGCCCGGTTCGACGGCAACCTCGATGTGGCCGCCTTCGTCGACTGCGCGGTGCAAACCGGTCTCGACGTGGTGCTGCGGATCGGCCCCTGGGTGCACGGCGAGTCGCGCAACGGCGGCTTCCCCGACTGGGTGCAGCAGGCTCCGGTGCGGCATCGCACCGATGACCCTTTGTATCTTGAGCTGGTCGCCGAATGGTTCCGGCAAATCGGGCAGGCTCTGGGGGGCACCAGTGATCTGCTCGGCATCCAGCTCGAGAATGAGCTCTACGACCAGCCGCAGCACCTGGTCACCCTCAAGCGGCTGGCCCGCGAGGCCGGCATCTCCGCCCCGCTCTGGACGGCCACCGCGTGGGGCGGCGCGGACCTGCCCGAGGACGAGGTGCTGCCGCTCTACGGCGGTTACGGCGACGGCTTCTGGGTGGACGCCGACGCGCCCTGGGACCCGACCTTCCGGGACCACTACTTCTTCTCCCACATCTGGGACGACGCGGGCATCGGCGCGGACGTGCGCCGCGCCCAGGCGATCGAGGCGGCGTCCGGCGGGCCGCGCACCCCGTCCGACCTCTTCCCGGCCGCCACCTGCGAACTCGGCGGCGGCATGGCCACCGCCTACCATCGGCGCCCGCGGCCCAGCGCGCTCGACGTCGCCACCGTCGCGCACTGCAAGATCGGCAACGGCTCGGCCTGGCAGGGCTACTACATGTACGCCGGCGGCACCAACCCCGGCCCGGACCTGCAGGAATCGCACGCCACCGGCTACCCGAACGACATCGCGCGCCTCGGCTACGACTTCCACGCCCCGATCGGCGAGGCCGGCACCCTCGCCGCCAGCCACGCCGAACTGCGCCGCCAGCACGCCTTCCTCGCCGCGTTCGGCGACCGGCTCGCCGAGATGCCGTCCAGCCTGCCGGCGGTGCGGCCGGCCGGCGTGGAGGACAGCGAGACCCTGCGCTGGGCGCTGCGCAGCGACGGCGCCAGCGGGTTCGTCTTCGTCGCCTGGCACCAGCCGCACTTCCCGCTGGGCACCTACCGCGGCGCCCGTTTCCGGGTCGAACTCGACGGCGGCGTGATCGAGTTCCCCGAGCGGCCGATCGACATCCCGCCGGGCACCCTGGCCCGCTGGCCGATCGGGCTGACCGCCGGCGGCACCCGCATCGACTGGGCCACCGCGTCCGCGCTCACCCTGCTGCCCGGGGCGACACCCACCCTGGTCCTGATCGCCGAGGCGGGCATCGGCCCGGAGATCAGCGTGGCCGGCGAGACCCGGTCCGTCACGCCCGGCCTCGAGCCGATCCGGCTCGACGGCCTCGACGTCCTCGTCCTCCCGGCCGAGACGGCCGGATCGGTCTGGGTGGTCGAGGACGGCGGCCGCCGCCTGCTTCTCGCCGACCACGAGCTCCAGTGGGACGCTTCCGGCAGGGTGACGGTCAAGGCCGTCGCCACCTCCGGCGTACGGGCGTACGACCCGATCAGTCGTGGCTTCGCGGATCTGGGGCTCGGCGTCCCGGCCGCGGTGACCGCCGACGCCGTGGTCGAGCTGGTGCGCCCGCCCGCCGCGGCGGTCCCGGCCACCTACGGCAAGCACGAGGGCCGCCCGTCCGCACCCACCCCGGACGTCTTCGACGAGCTGGCCGCCGTCTACCGCCTGGTGCTGCCGGAGTGGGCAGCCGACGCCGACCGGGACGCGCTGCTGCGCATCCACTGGGCGGGCGATGTCGGCGAACTGCGGATCGACGGCCGTACCGTCACCGACCGGTTCTGGGACGGCTCCGAGTGGATCGTCAACCTGATCGACGCCGGCTACACGCCCGGCGCCGAGGTCACCCTGCACCTGCTGCCGCTGACCGCCGGCTCCCCGGTGCACGTGCCCGGCGACGCCCGGCAGCGCCTCGCCGAGGTGGAGGATCAGCTGCTCGCGATCGACGCCGTCGAGGTGGCCGGCCGGGGCATCGCCACCGAGCACCGGGTGCGCAAGACGGTCCGCGGCATGGCCGACGGGCGCGAGATCATCTACTTCGACGACTCGGAGCCGTACGTCTCCGGCGCCGCGTCCCGCGACGCCGTCGACACCCGCCCGCTGCCACCCGCCGACCAGGTGCTGCGCGGCGGCGCCGAGGTCCGGTACGACCCGCTCACCGGCGAGTGGATCGCCATGGCGTCGCACCGCAACGACCGGACGTTCCTGCCGCCGGCCGATCAGGACCCGCTCGCCCCGACCGTGCCCGGCGGCTTCCCCACCGAGATCGCCGAGGCCGACTACGACGTGGTCGTCTTCGAGAACCGGTTCCCGTCGTTCTCGCCGCGCAACGGCGGGTCCGCCTCACTCGTCGACGGCGACCCGCTCTGGCCGGTGGCGCCGGCGACCGGGCGTACCGAAGTGGTGTGTTTCTCCTCGGCCCCGCAGGGGTCGTTCGGCTTGCTCACCCCGCACCGGGCCCGCACGGTGATCGAAGCCTGGGCCGACCGCACCACCGAGCTGGGCGGACAGCCCGGCGTGGAGCACGTCTTCGTCTTCGAGAACCGCGGCCGGGAGATCGGGGTGACCCTGCCCCACCCGCACGGCCAGATCTACGCGTTCCCGTTCGTGCCGCCCAAGGCCGCGCGGATGCTGGAGATGGCCACCCGGCACCGCGACCGGACCGGCGGCAACCTGTTCCGCGACATCCTCGACGCCGAACGCCGCGCCGGCACCCGGATCGTCGCGTCCACCGCGCACTGGACCGCCTACGTCCCCGCCGCCGCCCGCTGGCCGGTCGAGGTCCACCTGGCCCCGCACCGCGACGTCCCCGACCTGCCCGCCCTCACCGGCCCGGAACGCGACGACCTGGCCCGCGTCTACCTGGACGTGCTGGGCCGCCTGGACCGCTACTTCCCCGGCCCCGAGCCGCTGCCCTACATCGCCGGCGTCCACCAGGCCCCGGTCCGCACCGGCCGCGACCTGTTCCGCCTGCACCTGCAGGTCTTCTCCATCCTGCGGGCTCCCGGCAAGCTGAAATACCTGGCCGGCGTGGAGTCGGCGATGGCCGCCTGGATCAGCGACACCACCCCGGAAGGGGTCGCCACCCGCCTGCGCGAACTCGCCTGAGGAGGGGGTCGCGGGCTGAACCTGGTACGGCGCGGCGCGGCGCGGCGCCGGCGGCGGCAGCCTGGCGGACGCCGTCCGGCAGTCCGCGGTGGGCACGGGTCGCCGCGCGACTACCGGCAGAGCCTGCGTGCTGATGCAGCTGTGGCTGCTGCCGGTCCGGGAGGTGGATCAGGCCGAGATCCGGGAGACGTGCCTGACCGGAGCACGGATCGCTGCTGCCGGAGTGCCGGAGTGGAGTCCGGAGACGCAGCGCGCCTTTCTGCAGCTGTTCCTGCAGGCCGTGGTCGGCGAGGTCTTCCGGCGTCGCTCGCTCCGGTACTGGCGAAAGCGTATGGAGCACCGCTGGCGCATGCGACGACTGACCAGGTCGAATCGATTGGCGACCTGCTGGCCCGCTCCGTTCTGGATTCGCCGGGCCGGACGCCTCAGGCAGCGATGCGGGACGCCGATGAGAGATCGGGGAGGGACGACCGCGGGAAGGCCGTACCTTTATGTCACGGCGACTTGCTGATCTGCCGCTGGCCGTCAAGATGCTCACCTCGGTGGTGGCCGTCGCGATCGCCTGCGCCTCGGTGATCCTGATCGCGGTCGGTGGGCTACGGCTTGTCGAGGACCGGTCGAAGACGGTCTACGACCATGGAGTCACACCGACCCAGCTGCTGGCCAGCCTGCATCAGGACGTGCTGCGGACCCGGATGCTCACGCTGAACTACTTCATGTCCGGCGCCGAGTACCGGGCGAAGATCACCGATCAGGTGGCGGGCCTGGACGACCGGGTCTCCACCACGTGGCAGCGCTACGAGCCGCTCGCCGTCGACCCGCAGGTGGCGGCCGCGCTGAAGGCGAACTACGCCAAGTTCCTGCAACTGCGCGACGAGCAGATGCTGCCCGCCGCGAACCGTAAGGACCTGCCCGGCTTCTGGGCCGGATGGAACCAGGGGACCGAGGTGTTCACCGAGGTCGACGAGCAGTTCGCCGCGCTCGAGGAGGCGCACGCCGAGCAGGCGCTCGCCGCGATCCAGGAGGTCTCCGACGCCCGTGGCTCGGTCACCACGCAGGTGCTGGTGATCGGTGTGCTGGGCCTGCTGATCGGGTTGGCCGTGGCGCTGCTCGCGGTGCGGGCGGTCGTCGCTCCGGTGCGGCGGGTCACCGACGTGCTCAAGGCGGTGGCGGCCGGCGACCTCACCCGCGACCCGCAGGTGAACAGCCGCGACGAGGTCGGGCAGATGGCCGAGGCGCTGCGGCAGGCGACCGCGAGCATGCGCGACGCGGTCACCGTGATCAACAGCAGTGCGGCGACCGTCCTGGACTCGTCGCGGAACCTGAACGTGGTCAACGACAACCTGGCCGCCGGGGCGGACACCGCGGCCGGCCGGGCGGCCGCCGCCCAGCAGGCGGCCGAGGACGTCGCCCGGCACGTGCACACGCTGAGCGCCGCCGCCGAGGAGATGGGCGTGTCGATCCGGGAGATCGCGACGAACGCCTCGGACGCGGCCGGCGTGGCGACCGAGGCGGTCTCGGTGGCGCAGGAGACCAGCGGGATCGTCGGCAAGCTGGGCGAGTCGTCGAACGAGATCGGCAACATCATCAAGGTGATCAACTCGATCGCGGAGCAGACCAACCTGCTCGCCCTGAACGCGACCATCGAGGCGGCCCGCGCCGGCGAGCTGGGCAAGGGCTTCGCGGTGGTGGCCGGCGAGGTGAAGGAGCTGGCGCAGGAGACCGCGAAGGCGACCGAGACGATCGGCCAGCGGGTCCAGATGATCCAGTCCGACACCGCGGGCGCGGTCGCGGCGATCGAGCGGATCTCCGAGGTGATCATGCGGATCAGCGACTACCAGACCACCATCGCCTCGGCGGTCGAGGAGCAGACCGCCACCGCCGGCGAGATCACCCGCAGCGTCACCGAGGCCGCCACCGGCGCCGAGGAGATCGCCCGCAGCGTCAGCGAGGTGGCCGGCGCGGCCGCTGCCACCACGTCCGGCCTGAACAGCTCGCGGACCGCGGCACACGAACTGGCCGGCATGGCCGACGAACTGACCGGCGCGGTCCGCCGCTTCGAGATCAGCCGATAGGTGGATCGGACGTCTCTATAGATTTTCTGTAGTAGTGGGATCCCGGCGGCCGCGACTACTGTCCGGGGTATGGGCGAAGATCGATCTCCCGGTGGGCCAGCCGAGCCGGCGGCGGTGCACTACGACGAGGAGGAGCGGCCGGCCCGGGAGCTGACCGGCCGGGTCGGCGCCTTCGTCGCGATCGTCGCCTTCGGGGTCGCCCTGCTCGTGCTCTGGCAGGTGTTCCGCCCGCTCGCCCAGGGCAGCCAGTACTACCTGATCATCTTCCTCGCGGGCACGCTGCCACTGGTCTTCCTGGCGTACCGATCGGGTTTCGGCAGAGGCCGCGACCTGCCCACCGTGAGCGACTGGGTCCTGGCCGGCGGCGCCCTGCTGGTCTGTCTCTACCCGCTGAACCCGTTCGGCGGCGGCTACAACGCCTTCCTGGACCGGCAGGGGCTGCTCGAACCGGTCGACGTGATCTTCGGAGCGGTGCTGCTGGTCCTGGTGATCGAGGCGTGCCGGCGGACCACCGGGTGGGCGCTGCCGATCGTCTGTCTCGCCTTCCTGGCCTACGGCTACTACGGCGGGCTGCTGCCCCAGCACCTGTCGGTCGCGCACGCCGGACTGGACTTCGCGCAGATCGTCGACGCGCTCTACAACTCGGGCAGCGGGTTCTACGGGACGCCGCTGGACGTCGCGGCCACGTACATCGTGCTGTTCACCATCTATGGCGCCGTGCTGGATCTCTCCGGCGCCAGCCGGTTCTTCGTCGACCTGTCGGTCGCCGCCTTCCGGCGGTCGCGCAGCGCCGCCGGGCGCACCGCGGTCGCCGCCGGCTTCCTTCTGGGCACGGTCTCCGGATCGGGTACGGCCACCGCCGTGAGCGTCGGGGCGGTCACGTGGCCGATGCTGCGCAAGGCCGGCTACCCGCGCGAGCAGGCCGGCGGCATGCTGGCCGCCGCCGGTGTGGGCGCCATCCTCTCGCCGCCGACGCTGGGCGCCGCCGCGTTCATCGTCGCCGAATACCTGAACGTCTCCTACCTGACCGTCCTCGGCTGGGCGATGATCCCGACCGTCCTCTACTACCTGGGCATCCTGCTCGCGGTGGAGATCGACGTGCGCCGGTTCGGGGTCCGCGCCATCGACGCGCCGCAGACCAGCGCGTGGCGGCTGCTCGGCCGCTTCGGCTACCACTTCTCCTCGCTGGTGGTCATCGTCGTGCTGCTGGCCCTGGGCGAGACGGCCACCCGCGCGGTGGTCTACGCGACGATCCTCGCCGGCGCGCTGTCCTTCCTGGACCGGCGGCACTGGATGACCCCGAGGCGCGTCTTCACGGCACTGTCCGCGGGCGTACGCGGGGTCCTGCCGGTGGTGGCGGTCTGTGCCGCCGCCGGCATCATCACCGCGACCACCACCAAGACCGGCCTGGGCGCGCAGCTCGCCTCGCTGCTGGTCAACGGCGCGCAGGCGATCACCGACAACCCGACCGTGGTGCTCGCGCTGACCGTGGTGCTGGCCGCGTTCGCGCTGGCCCTGCTCGGGCTGGCGGTGCCGGTGACGGCGAGCTTCATCATCGGCTGGGTGATCATCGGGCCGGCGCTGCTCACCCTCGGCGTGCCGGCGCCGGCCGCCGCGATGTTCGTCTTCTACTACTCGGTGCTCTCCGAGGTCACCCCGCCGACCGCGCTGGCCGCGGTGGGCGCGAGCGCGATCACCGGTGGCCGGGCGATCCCGACCATGTGGCAGGCCCTGAAGTACGCGCTGCCCGCCTTCCTCGCGCCGATCGCGTTCGTGCTCACCGACAACGGCGAGTTCCTGCTGGCACGGGGCCCGGCCCTGGGCATCCTCTGGACCACGGCGGCGGCTGCCCTGGCCGTGGCCGGCCTGGCGATCGCAACCGGCGCCTGGGTGCCCGGCGTCGGCCCGGCCGGACCGGAGAGCCGGGTCCTCGGCGCGCTGGCCGGCCTGCTGCTGCTCTACCTGGAGCCGGTCGCGGTCGCCGCCGGGATCGCCGCCCTGCTGGTGGCCGTCCTGCTCGCGATGGTGCGCCGGCGCCGGAACCCGCCTGATCGTCCCCCCATGGATGAGTTAGCCCTCGCACCAACTCGTTCCCCGGAGGAAGTATGAGAAGAATATTGGGTATCGCGCTGGTCGGCTCGCTCGCCGTGGCGAGCGCGGCCTGCGGCGGCCGGCAGGACAGCGCCGCCAGCGACACCGGCGGCGACGTCACCTGCGAGGTCGGCCAGGCCACCCGGATCGGCATCGCGACCGGCAACGCCACCGGCGTCTACTTCGCACTCGGCAACGCCTACGCGGAGCAGGTCAACGCGGCCGGCGGCAACGTGCAGGCGACGGCCGCCGAGACCGGCGCCTCGGTGCAGAACATCCAGCAGCTGGTCGCGGGCACGTACGACGTGGCGTTCTCGCTGGCCGACACCGCGGCGAACGCGATCAACGGAACCGGCAGCTTCACCGCGAAGCAGCCGGTCGCCGCGCTGGCCCGGATCCACACCAACTACACGCAGGTGATCGTCCGCAAGGCGTCCGGGATCAAGGACGTGGCCGGGATGAAGGGCAAGCGGGTCTCCACCGGCTCGCCGAAGTCGGGCACCGAGGTGATCGCCAACCGGATCCTGACCGCGGCCGGCCTCAAGCCGGAGACCGACGTGCAGGCGCAGAAGCTGGACCTCACCAAGACCGTCGACGGGATGAAGGACGGCACGATCGACGCGCTGTTCTGGTCCGGCGGCCTGCCCACGCCGGGCATCACCGACCTGATGACCACGGCGAAGGACCAGGTCGAGTTCCTCGACATCACCCCGCTGCTGCCGGAGATGCAGAAGATCAACGAGGTGTACCAGGAGGGCACGATCCCGGCCGCCACCTACGGCACGGCCGCGGACGTGAAGACCATCGTGGTGCCGAACTTCCTGCTGGTCCGCGAGGACCTGGACGCGAACGTGGCGTGCGTGCTCACCAAGACTTTGTTCGACCGCAAGGCCCAGCTGGAGCAGGCCAACGCGGCGGCCAAGGAGATCACCGTGCAGACCGCCCGCCAGACCGACCCGGTGCCGGTCCACCGCGGCGCCACCAAGGCCCTGGACGACCTGGGCGCCCCGCAGTAACGAATCGCTCCGCCGCCGCCCGGTGCTGAACCGGGCGGCGGCTCACGCGGTACACCCTGTGGAGACAGCAGCACAGCAGGGGAGATCGGGATGACTACCGTGACCCACCCACAGATGATCACCGTCCGCCGCTACGCCCTGGCCGCGCATACCGCGATCGGGGCCTTCCTCCTCGTCAACGTCGTCGCCATCCAGCTGATGTTCCAGATCGCCGGACCGCCGGCGCACAATCTGTTCGGCTCGATCGGCCGTCTTCTCGGCCTCTACCTCGCCTTCGCGGTGATGCTCCAGCTCCTGCTGATCGCCCGGTTGCCGGTGCTGGACCGCGCGTTCGGCATGGACCGGCTCACCGGCTGGCACCGGTGGGCCGGTTTTACGGTGTTCTGGCTCGCCATCCTGCACCCCTCGTTCGTGATCGTCGGCTTCTCCGTCCAGGACCGGGCGTCGGTCTTCCGGACCGCGCTGACCCTGTCGAAACAGCTGCCGGTGCTCCTGGGCCTGATCGCGGTGTCGCTGATCGTGCTGGTCGTCGCCCTGTCCGTGCGGATCGCCCGGCGCCGTCTCTCCTACGAGACCTGGCACGCGGTCCACCTGCTGCTCTACGCCGTCGTGATACTCGGCCTGATCCACCAGCTGTACGAGGGCACGGCCTTCACCATCAACCTCTGGACCCAGGTGTACTGGTGGAGCCTGTGGGCGTTCGCGCTCGGCGCCCTGCTGACCGGGCGGCTGATCGTCCCGTTGGTCCGCAACGCCCGGCACCGGCTGCGGGTCGCCGCGGTCGTCCCGGAGTCCGCCGACGTGGTGTCGGTGCACGTCACCGGCCGTGACCTGGACCGGCTGCGGGCCCGCGCCGGCCAGTTCTTCCTGTGGCGTTTCCCCGGCCACAACCGGTGGTGGCAGGTCAACCCGTTCTCCCTGTCGGCGGCACCGAACGGCCGGTCGCTGCGGCTCACCGCCAAGGGCATCGGCGCCACCAGCGCCGGGCTGCGGGAGCTGCCGATCGGTTCGCGGGTCTTCGCCGAGGGCCCGTACGGCGCGTTCACCCTGGCCCGGCGCACCCGGACGGCGACGCTGCTGATCGCCGGCGGCATCGGGGTGACGCCGATCCGCTCCCTGCTGGAGGACCCGGATCTCGGCGGCGACGTGGTCGTCCTCTACCGGGTCCGCAACTCGGCCGACGCGGTCCTGCTGGGGGAGCTGCGCAACCTGTCCCGGGTCCGCGGCGCCCGCCTGCACGTGATCACCGGCAAGACCGGGCCGGGGAACCAGCCGTTCCGCCCGGAGAACCTGCAGTCGCTGGTCCCCGACATCACCGACCGTGACGTCTACGTCTGCGGCCCGGCCGCCCTGACCGGCGCTGTGCTGACCAGCCTGCGCCGGCTGCGGGTCCCGTCCCGCCAGGTGCACTTCGAGGCGTTCCGGCTGGCCGGCTAGACGTCACGGACCTGCAGGACCCGGGTGGTGGGTGCGGCGTCGCCGAGTTGCTCGCGCAGGGCCAGCCGCTCCGGGTCGGCCAGGAACGAGTCGAGGCCGGAGCGGGCGGCGAAGCGGATCACGTGCACCTCGGTGCCGCCGTCCTCGCGCAGCCGTCGCTCCAGGGTGCCGCCGTGCCGGCCGAGCAGGGCCAGCACGGCGTCCTCGTAGCGGCGGCCGGCCTCGGCGTGCCCGTCGGCCATCTCCACCACCGCGACCAGAAGCAGTCCGTCGTCCGTCACGGCAGGAAGTATCGCGCACCGGTCAGCGGCGGGCGGCCAGCAGGCGGTGCTCGCCGGCGCCCAGCACGGTGTCGCTGACCTTGCCGAGCAGCGCCAGCAGGATGATGGCCAGCAGCATCACATCGGTACGCCCGGTGTTCTGGCTGTCGATCAGCAGGAAGCCCAGCCCCATCGACGAGGCGATCAGCTCGGCCGCGACCAGGAAGAGCCAGCCCTGCGCCAGCCCCAGCCGCAGTCCGGAGAGGATCGCCGGGGTGGCCGCCGGGAACAGCACGGTGCCGAGCAGGGGCAGCCCGGACCGTCCGTAGGCCCGGCCCACCTCGATCAGGTGCGGGTCGATGTGCGCGAGCGCCGCCGACACCGTGGTGTAGACCGGGAAGAACGCGCCGATCGCCACCAGCACGATCTTCGGGGTCTCGCCGATCCCGAGCCAGAGCAGCAGCAACGGCACCCAGGCCAGCGACGGGACGGCCCGGATCGCCTGCACGGTCGGGGACAGCACCGCGCTCGCCGTGCGGGAGAGGCCGACCAGCCCGCCGAGGGCGAGGGCGAGCACCGAGCCGGCGGCGAAGCCGATCAGCACCCGCTGCGTGCTGATCGCCAGGTGGTGCCAGAGTTCGCCGCGGCGCAGGAGCTCGCCGAGCGCGGCGACCACCTCGCCCGGCGGCGGCAGTTGTGCCGTCGAGTAGAGCCCGGCCGTCGCCGTCACCTGCCACACCACCAGCAGGGCCAGGGGCAGGACGGCGCCGGCCGCGATCGTGCGCCCGCGCAGCGTCACGAAGCGCTCGCGAACGTGGGCGCGAAGAGGGAGTCGAGCGCGGTCCGGGCGGCCTCCTCGGTCTTCACGTTGGCGTCCGCGACCAGGACCGGCAGGATCTTCTCGAAGACCGCCCGCTGCGCCTCGCCGGGCACCGGGTCGATGTCCAGGCGGGTCCGCTCGGTCAGCACCTTCGTCGCCACCGCTTCGGAGATCTTCGCCTCCCGGGCGTAGAGCGCCACCGCCTGATCCGGGTTGTCCTTGATCCACTGGCGGGCCCTCTCGTACGCGTTCACCACGGCCTGTGCCAGGTCGGGGTGCTCGGTGAGGAAGGCTTCGCGGGCGTTGAGCACGCCGTACGAGTTGAACCCGACATTGCGGTAGATCAGCTTCGAGCCGGCCTCCAGTTCGGACGTGGCCATCAGCGGGTCCAGGCCCGCCCAGGCGTCCACGTCGCCGCGCTCCAGGGCGGTCCGGCCGTCGGCGTGCTGCAGGTTGGTGACGGTCACGTCACCCGGCTTCAGGCCCGCCTCGTCCAGGGCCTGGAGCAGGAAGAAGTACGGGTCGGTGCCCTTCGTGGCGGCCACCTTCCGGCCCTTCAGCCCGGCCACCGAGGTGATCGGCGAGCCCTTCGGCACCACGATCGCGGCCCACTCCGGCTGGCTGAAGACGTCGATCGTCTTGATCGGTGCCCCGTTGGCGCGAGCCACCAGCGCCGCCACGCCGGCGGTCGAGCCGACGTCGATGGCCTCGGCCCGCAGCGCCTCGTTCGCCTTGTTGCTGCCGGCCGAGAGTTGCCAGGTCACCGTCACTTTCTTGGCGGCGAGCTCGGTCTCCAGCCACTTCTGGTCGCGCAGCACCAGGCTGGCCGGGTTGTAGTAGGCGTAGTCCAGCCGCAGCGTGACGGCGTCGCCGCCGCCGGCCTGCTGGGCCGGGGCGTCCTCGCCCTGCACGCATCCGGCGAGCAACGCGCTCGCGGCCGCCGCGGCGATCACCGCACGCATGATCTTCATCTCGGGGGTGTTCCTTCCGGTTCTCAGGTCGGCACGGGGGCCGGGGTACGGACGCCGAGTTCGGCCAGCAGCGAGACGCGCAGCGCGGCGAGGGTGGCGTCGCCCCGGTCACGCGGCCGGGCGCCGGGCACGTCGCGGATCAGCCGTACGCCGGCCGGCTCGCCACCGAGCAGCACCACCCGGTCGGCCAGGTGCAGCGCCTCGTCCACGTCGTGGGTCACCAGCAGCACCGTGGTGCCGGCCTCCCGCTGCACCTCGGCGAGCAGGTCCTGCATGCGCAGCCGGGTCAGCGCGTCCAGCGCGGCGAACGGCTCGTCCAGCAGCAGCACGCCCGGCCGGCGGGCGAGGGCCCGGGCCAGGGCGGCGCGCTGTGCCATGCCGCCGGAGACCTGCCGCGGCCGGTGCCGGGCGAAGTCGGCGAGTCCGACCACGGAGAGCCAGTGCGCGACCTCGTCGCGGGCCCTCTCCCGGCTGGTGCCGCGGGGCAGCCCGTAGGCGACATTGCGTTCCAGGGTGCGCCAGGGCAGCAGGCGGGGTTCCTGGAACACCACCGAGCAGCGCGGTTCGATGCCGCGGACCTCCCGCCCGTCGACCTGGACCGACCCCGCGGTCGGGGTGTCCAGGCCGCCGGCCAGTCGCAGCAGCGTCGACTTGCCGCACCCCGAGGGGCCGAGCAGGGCCACCACCTCACCGGCGGCGACCTCCAGGTCGACGCCGGCCAGCACGTCGCGCCGGCGGCCGTTCGCGGTGAAAGCCCTGCCGGCGCCGGACAGTCGCAGGGGTACGGCGCTCATGGCGGGCAGCGTACCCACATCTCCTATTGATTTACTAGACTAGACATGATCTCCGTGGCCGAGGCGACAGAGCGAGCCGGGCTTTCCGATGAATCCCCGGTCTCCGCCCGGCTCGATCGGCGATGCTCACTGCCGTGAGTGGAGGGTCGCGGGCCCTCGACCGGGTCATCCGCTCACCACGGGTGCCGGTGTTCCGCTCCCGCTTCGCCGGATTTCGGTAGTCTGACGGCAGACTTCGCGGGCGGGGGAGCCCTATGACGAGCGACGACGTGGTGGTCCGTCTCGGCCGCTGGGCGCTGGGCAAGGTCTGGTTCGGCGTGGTGCTCTCCGGCGGCTACGCGCTGGGCCGCCACTTCGACTGGCCGCGGGCCTTCCTCACGACGGCCGCGGTGCTCGGGGCGGTCGGGCTGGCGCTCGCCTCGTCGTTCCTGCCGGTCTGGACCCGGCAGCGCCCGAGCGGCATCCCGGTGGCCGACGTGGGGCTGCGGGTGATGGTCTGGGCCGGCCTGGTGGGCTCGGTTGCGGCGCTGCTGATCGGGATGCCCGCGGTCGGCATGGTCGCGGCCGCCCTGCTGCTCACCACGGCTGCGCGCACCTTCGGCGACCCGTTCCTGCCGGTCCTGCGGCGCATGCGCTGATGGTGCTGCTGCCGCTGGTGCGTGACCGGCCGCTCGCCAAGGCCGCACTGTGGACGGCCGGTGTGGTGATTCCGCTGGT
>NZ_JBEZZB010000154.1:0-24512 GCF_040638955.1 Actinoplanes sp. NPDC024001 | reverse complement strand
GCCGGGCTGTCCACCGGCATCCGGCCCGTCCGGCTCGGCCCGCCGCCGGCCCCGCGGCTCGCCGCCAGCCCGGGCAGCGCCACGCGCCCCGGCCTCGGGCGGATTCATGCCATGCGTTCCACCATCGCCACCGGGCCGGCTTCGACCGTGCGCTCCGGTGTCCGCGTCCAGCCGGCCTCGACCGTGCGCTCCCGTGTCCGCATCCGGCCGGCCTCGACCGTGCGCTCCCGTGTCCGCATCCAGCCGGCCCCGACCGTGCGCTCCCGTGTCCGCATCCAGCCGGCCCCGACCGTGCGCTCCCGTGTCCGCATCCAGCCGGCCCCGACCGTGCGCCCCAGTATCCGCGTTCGGCCGGCCCCGACCATGCGCCCCGGTGTCCGCGTTCGGCTGGCCCCGACCATGCGCCCCAGTGTCCGCGTTCGGCTGGCCCCGACCATGCGCCCCAGTGTCCGCGTTCGGCTGGACGAAAGCGTGCGCGCCGCTGTCCGTGCCCGTCTGCGCGCTGTCCGGTGCGCCGTGACGCCCAGTGCGCCGCTCACCCAGAACCGGCGGGGCGGCGTGACCCGCCCGGTGACCGGTGTCGCCCTCACGCGCCGCGCTCCCGGCCCGGCCGTGCCGACCGGTCGGCTCGTCGCCCGCGTAGCCCTGCTCAGCACGCGACCGGCGGCCGCGGGACCGGCCGGCCCGCTCATCGGCGGCTCCTGGCATTCCCGGAATCGCGCCCGACGGATCCGCCTGCTGGATGAGGTCGAAGCCACTCGGCATCGCCCCGGACTGGTGGACCTGGTCATAGCCAGGAATCGCTCCCGACCGGTGCGCAGCGTCGCCCCCACTCGGGACCGACCGCGACCGCTGCGCGGCGTCACTCCCACCTGGAATCGGACCCGACCGGTGCGCAGCATCGCTGCCGCCCGGAATCGGACCCGACCGATACGCAGCATCACTGCCGCCCGGAATCGGACCCGACCGGTGCGCAGCATCGCTGCCACCCGGGATCGGTCCGGACCGGTGCACGGGATCGAGCCCGGCCGGTGTCGCACCGGGCCGGCGACCCTGGTCGAAACCGCCCGGGATCGGCCCGGACTGGTGAACCGGATCCGCTCCCGGACGCCCCGAAGCGCCCGGCTCCGCGGGCCGGAAACGATCACGGGCCGGCCCAGCCGGCGACATCGGCCGAACACCGGGCGAGGTGGGGCGAACGCTAGAGGTGGCGCCCCGAGACACCGCGTCCCCAGGTCGCACACCGGGAATCTCGGGAGCATTGCCAGAAAGCGGAACAGGCGCACCACCGGCAGGCGGCATCGCCCCGGCGGCCGCACCACCGAGGCCGGCACCCGGTCCACCCGGCTCGGAGTCGAACTGTCGCCGGCCGTGCCCCGGCTCAGGCGCCGCAGCCGGACGGGCGGCCGACCCAGGCGGCCCGCCCCGGCGCGCACCGGGTAGCGGCTGCCCCGACACGGGCCTGGCCGGCATCTGCCCATGCGGCACTTGACCAGGTCCTTGACCAGGCATCTGCCCGGGCGGCATCTGCCCCGGCACCTGTCCGTGTGGCTGCCCAGGCACTTGTCCAGGCCCCTGGCCAGGCATCTGTCCCGGCACCTGACCGGCCGGCATCTGTCCAGGCGATATCTGGCCTGGCACCGCGGCGGAGGCACCCCGCGGCATCTGCCCCGAAGTTTGCCCGTGCCCACCCGGCGGCACCTGACCGGCACCTGCCTGACCGGGCACCTGAGCCGCAGCCCGCCCCGGCGGCATCTGACCACGCGGTCCACCCGGACGCGGCCCACCCGGCGCCTGACCAGCCGGCGTCTGAACGGCCGGCACCTGGGCACCCGGCATCGGACCGCCTGGCACCTGGGCACCCGGCATCTGGCCGCCCGGCACCTGACCGCCCGGCATCTGGCCGCCCGGCTGCTGCCCAGGCGGAACCGGCCCACCCTGACCAGGCCGGCGCCCAGGCACAGCCGCACCGGGCGCTACCGGCCCAGACTGCTGCCCGGGCCCGAACCGTCCAGGCCCACCCTGTCCCGGTGTGACGGGAACCGGCGGCTGCCCCGGATAACCAGGCTGCCCAGGCGGAACTGCACCGGATCGCGCACCCGGCGAAACCGGCGCCGGCCCAGGCCGCGCACCCGACGAGACCGGAGCCGGACCAGACCGGGCTCCCGGTGAAACCGGAGCCGGACCAGACCGAGCACCAGGCGAGACCGGCGCCGGGCCCGACCGCGAAGCCTGCCCCGGCGCCACCGGCCCGCTCTGCCAGCCGCCGGTCGCGTGCTCCCCCGAGCCGCCCTGCCACCCCGGCGCCCCGGAACCACCCCGCCCCGGGCCGCCGAACTCCTCGCCCGGCAGGGCCATGTCGTCGCCGGGCGCGTCGTCCGGCCCGGGCGCGACCCGCCCGGATTTGCTCGTCCGGCCCTCACCGGGGGACGTGCCGGGGCCGATTGCGGAGCGCTCCTGCTTCGCGGTGCGAAGGTCGTCGAGCCAGCCGGTTTCCTCGCGCGGGATCTCCTCGGGGACAGCCGGCTGCTCGGGCCGGCCACGCCCGAAGCGACGACCCTTCTTACCGGTGTCGTCGTCGGGCCGATCGGCACCCCGCGCTTTCACGGCTGTTCCTCCCCGGCGCTCAGGCCGTTGTCGTCTGTCCGCTTGCCGTCGCCCTCAGCAGCAGCCGGGGCGACACTCTCTGTCACAACCCCCGGACTGTCCGCGATCCCGCCGGAAACGGAGTCCGCCGAAGACTGTGACGCATCCTCGGCCCGAGCACCACCCGCCGCGCGGTCCGCGGTACCCGCCGAAGCGGTAACCGACCTGGTCACGCCTGAAGTTACGGGTCCGAGACCGCGGACGATCCGGCGCAGGCGTGGCACCCGTTCCCCGACCGCGCGTTCGGCCCCGTGATCGGTCGGCCGATAGTAGTCGGTGCCGACGAGATCATCCGGCGCGTACTGCTGCCGGACCACGCCGCGCGGATCGTCGTGCGGGTAGCGGTAGCCGCGGCCGTGCCCGAGCCCGCGCGACCCGGAATAGTGCGCGTCCCGCAGGTGCGGCGGCACCGGGCCGCCCCGGCCGGCGCGGACGTCGGCCATCGCGGCCCCGAGTGCGGTGGTCACGCTGTTCGACTTAGGCGCGGTGGCCATGTGCACGACGGCCTGAGCCAGGTTCAGCTGGGCCTCGGGCAGGCCGATCAGCTGCACGGCCTCGGCGGCGGCGGTGGCCACCAGCAGCGCCTGCGGATCGGCCATCCCGACGTCCTCGCTGGCGAAGATCACGATGCGCCGGGCGATGAACCGCGGGTCCTCGCCGGCGACCAGCATCCGCGCCAGGTAGTGCAGCGCGGCGTCCGGGTCGCTGCCCCGCATGCTCTTGATGAACGCGCTGGTCACGTCGTAGTGCGCGTCGCCGTCCCGGTCGTAGCGCACGGCTGCCACGTCGACCGCCCGCTCCGCGGTCGCGAGGTCGATCTCCTTGGCACCCTGCGCCAGCGCCGACCCTGCCGCCGCTTCCAGCGCCGTCAGGGCCTTACGGACGTCGCCTGACGCCAGCCGTACGAGATGGTCCTCGGCCTCGCCGGAAAGGGTGACCGCGCCGCCCAGCCCGCGCTCGTCGGTGATCGCGCGCCGGATCAGGCCGCGCACGTCGTCGGAGTCGAGGGCCTGCAGGGTCAGCAGCACACAGCGGGAGAGCAGTGGCGAGATGACCGAGAAGTACGGGTTTTCGGTGGTGGCCGCGAGCAGCGTGACGGTCCGGTCCTCGACGGCCGCGAGCAGGGAGTCCTGCTGGGTCTTGCTGAAGCGGTGCACCTCGTCGATGAACAGGACGGTCGGCGGCCCACCGTAGCGGCGCTCGCGGCGCGCGGTGTCGATCACCGCTCGCACGTCCTTGACGCCCGCCGTCAGCGCCGACATAGCGACGAACTTGCGGTCGGTGGCGTGCGCAACCAGGTGCGCGATCGTGGTTTTGCCGGTTCCGGGTGGACCCCAGAGGATCACCGACATCGGGCTGGAACCGGTGACCAGCTGGCGCAGCGGCGCGCCCGGGGCCAGCAGATGCTCTTGGCCGACCAGCTCGTCGAGGCTGGCGGGACGCATCCGGACGGGCAGCGGCGCGTCGGCGGCGGGGGCGGCGAATCCGGCGGGGTCGACGCCGGCCGGAGCCGCGGACCGCACGTCCGGCGGCGCGAGTGAGAAGAGCCCGTCCGTGTCCATCGCAATCGACAGTACCGGCCGTTCGGGGATGATCCGAAACGTGCCTGGAAGCGCTCCCGCCTGCCCTCACGCAGAGGGCAGGCGGGGTCACGCAGAGGTCAGCCGCGGCCCGGGCGACGGCCGTAGAAGCGGCGCCCGGACCCGCTGCCGGCCCGCGGCCCGCTGCCGACGCCGGCCAGGTAGAGCGAGAGAAGCAGCAGGCCGAGTGAAGCCAGCGTGGGGAAGTTGAACAGGTCGGGGGCACCGAATTGGGTGTCCAGCAGGTCGGCCAGAAGCCAGATACCGAAAACGACAGCTGCGGCGATGGCAAGCATCGGTTTCCTCCGGGGGGATCAGAGAGCCAGTGACCCGCTGATACCCGATGGGGAGTGCTCCCGAAACTCCACTTTCGGCTTGACGAGATAGAGAGGCGCCGCTGCGGCGAGCACGATTGCGCCGGTCACGATCGCGGCCGGGGTTCCGGCCTGCGCGGCGACCGCGGTCAGCACGATCGCGCCGATCGCGAAGCCCGGCTGCCCGACCATTGAGTTCAGCGACAGCAGACTGGTCCGGAAGTCGCCTTCGGCCTGCCGGTGCAGCAGCCCGGCGTGCACCGGGTTCGCCGCGCCGTGCATCGTGTAGCAGAGCAGGAATGCCCCGATCACCCCCACCGGCCCGGCGAGCAGGCCCATGCCGACGATCGTCACGCCCTGCACGATCTTCAGCGTGAAGCCGGTCCAGCTCGGCCCGATCCGCCGGGCGAGCAGCGGCACCAGCGCCGCACCGGCCGCCGACGCCGCCCACGCGACCGAGTTGACCGGCCCGAGCAGCGCTCCCGCCGTGCCCGGATCGGACATCACCTCACTGAGTCGGACCGGCATCAGCTTCTCGAAGGTCACCATGCCGAAGCTCCAGAAGAACTCCACCATGACCAGCGCGAACACCACGCGAGACCGGCGCGCCAGCCCCAACGCCCTGCCGATCGCCGTCGGCACGCCTTTCACCGACGCGGCAAGAGCCGCGAACCCGCGAGCGGGGCGCTCCTCGACCATCAGCAGCGCCACGGCCACCGTGCCGATCAAGCTCAGAACCAGAGCAACCACCACCGGTACGGTCAAAGCGCTCACCGGCCCGATCGGACCCAGCCAGACCAGTCCCCCGCTGATCAGGGCGGCCCCGGCGATGGACAGGCCGATCACCACCCCGCTGCGGCTGAGGCCCCCTTCGATGTCAGCCTTCGAGTCGGCGGCCAGGGCATGATCGACATACCAGGCTTCGAGGGGCCCGGAGTCCAGCGCCCGGTAGATGCCCTGCAGCAGATAGACCAGCGCGAACAGCGGCACCGTGTCGGCGAAGAGCCACAGCCCCAGCGAGGCCAGGTTGACCACGCCGGCAATCAGTAGCACCGGTCTGCGCCCGACCGCATCGGAGAGCCCACCGGTGGGCAGCTCAAGGAAGAGAACCGTGATGCCCTGGATGGCGGCGACCGCACCGACCTGGGCGATGCTGAGTCCCCGCTCCAGCGGCAGCAGCATCATCACCGGGATGAGCAGTCCCACCGGAAACCACCGCAGGCCGGCCAGGAACAGATAGCGAAAGCGAGCTTGCGCGGCGGTCACCGATCCTCCTCCACACCCAGCACGGCGTCGTCGTCCGCCGCGGTCGCTGTCCTCACAACCTCTGCCGCAGCCGGCGCCCGGCCGGTGTCCGCCGCCCGAACGTGGCCCGCATCGGCCTCACCTGACACTCGACCCGCGTCCGTCGGTTGAGCCGTGCCCGCCTCTGCCTGAGCATGCGGCCAGCCGGCGTGGGCCGCCGCCGGGGCCCGGTCGCCCTCCTCGTTCGTCGGGAGCGCCGCCAGGTAGAACGCAATCTTCCGAGCGCCCGGCCGCGGGTCGGCCTGCGACGCCGCCACGTGCCGCTCGATCAGCGCCTCGACGTCATCCAGGAGGGCCCGGACCTGACCCGGGTCCATGTGGAGCAGATAGTCGGAGAGCCCGCCGGTGTCACGCCACTCGGCCGGCTCGTCGGGCAGGCCGTGCCGCCACTGCTCGGCCAGCTCCACGAACCGGTTGGCCTGGAACGCCTCCAGCCAGTCAGCGGCCGCAGTCGCATCCGGGTCGTCCAGGTAATAGCTGCGGTGCCAGCTCGACATGTCGTGCGCGGCCCGCCACCACCGCTGCCGTCCCGCGCCGGGCCGCTCCACATCGATGACCAGCCCGGCCTCGGCGAGCTGCCGCAGGTGATAGCTGGTCGCGCCGGTGTTGGTGCCGAGCAAGCCGGCCAGCCCGGTCGCCGTCGCCGGCCCCTCGGCCCGCAACCGGCCGAGCAGCCGGACTCGCAGCGGGTGCGCGAGCACCCGGATCTGCTGACCGGTCAGATGCACTTGGCTGAGTTCCTCTGCCATGCGTCCACAATATCTGTGCACAACTTCTTTGCATAGTATTTTTGCAACTGGGCTCTTGAGGTGAAGCGCGGTTCAGGTCGCACAGTCATCGGCATGACTCTTGATGAAGCCCTGCACCGGCTCCGCGACACCGGCCCCGAGCGGGCCGGCTGGCTCTCCAACCACGCCCCCATGGCAGTCGAGGCGATGGTCCGGCACGGACGCGCAGACCGGGTGCACCGCTGGATCGACACCTACCGCGACCAGCTCGAAGACGCCCCTCGTGGCATCGCCCGGATCACCCCCGACGAATGGCGCGACCCGCTGGGCGACCCGACACGCACCGGCGACTGGCTGGCCTTCTTCGACCGCAAGCTGCGAACCGCCCCGTGGCGCGACGTACTCGCCATCTGGTGGCCCCGGCTCCTGCCCGGCATCGCCGCCGGAGCCACGCACGGCGTGATCCGCGTCGGCCACGCCGTCCGGGCCCTGCTGGATCACGAAACCCCTGAGCGGACAGCCGAACTGGCCCAGGGCCTCGGCTATTGGGCAGCCCGATGGCAGCCCTTGGCCCCGCCAGGCCGCGGCCCGTATCCCGCGATCGATCCCCGCGCGGCCCTTGACGCCGTCCCCCGGATCCCCGACCAGCGTTTCGGCATCCGCAGCCGCCTCGCCCAACTCGCCGAACTGCCCACCTGGCCCCAAACAGCCGGCGCGGTACCCGCGGGCAACGCGACCACGGCAAATCCCACAGCCGGCGCAGTGCCCACGGCCGATGCGACCACGGCAATTCCCACAGCCGGCGCAGTGCCCACGGCCGATGCGACCACGGCAGATCCCACATCCGGCGCGGTACCCGCGGGCAACGCGGCCAAGGCGAGCCCTACAGTTGGCGCAGCCAATGCGAAGCCCGCAGGCGCCGTGGCCGAAGCGCGGCTTGCAGCAGCCGTAGCCGGCACAGCGCCGGACCGGCTTCGGGCGATCGTCGCAGCGGCCGTCGTGCGCTATCGAAGCTTCGGACACGGCAGCCCGGTCATGCTGGTCCACGCCGCCACCGCGCCAGCGGCCGTCCTGCGTACCCTGCCCGCGCTTCCGTCGGAACTCGCCGCTCCGAGCCTGGCCGCCGCATGGGCTGCGGCCGCCGCGGTAACGGCCGCCTACACCCCGGCGACGCCCGACCCGTCAGCCGCCGAACCGGCGGACCCGTCCTGGACCGCAACGAACATCTTCGATGAGGCGATGATCTCCGGCGACGCGCACGCCATCAAGTTCGCCGACGCTGCGATCGAGATGTGGCAGGCCGTCCCGGACCCAGCACTGCTTGCCGCCGCAAGGCACGCAACAAGGCTGATCGGCTGATCCGTGAGCGTCCCCGCTACCACCTCCCTTCCGCACGGTTGCCACAAGAGGGCGTCTGACGCCACCGGCTCAGGGCGGTGGCGGCCCGGCCGCCGGCCGGGCTGGGACGCGTGGCGAATCGAAATAGACCGAGACGTGCAGCCCACCGTCGGGTGGAGCAGCCAGGGACAGCCGAGCGCCATGGGCCACCACGATGGCCCGCACGATCGCCAGGCCGAGCCCGTAGCCGCCGCCATGTCCGACCCGCTGCCGGCCTAGACGCTGGAACGGCCGGAGCAACCGGTCCAGATCCTCGGCGGGGATCACCGGCCCGGTGTTGCGCACCGTGATCTGCTCAGCGGCTGTCTCCACCTCGGCCCAGCCCCCTGCGACGTTGTGCCGCAGCGCGTTCTCCACCAGGTTGGTGACCAGGCTCTTCAGCAAGATCGGATCGCCGGTGACCGTCGCGGCGCCGAGTGCCGCCTTCACCCGGACGCCTCTCGTCTCGGCCTCTTCCTCATGGGCCGCCAGCACCGCGCCGGCCGCCCGGGCGAGATCGACCCGCTCGGCGCTCTCGATGCCCCGCTCGCTCCCGGCCAGGAGCAGCAAGCCGTTGATCAGGCGCTCCTGGGCGGCGCCCAGCTCGAGCACGTCCCGGCAGGCGGCCCGGAGCGAGTCGACGCCGGCGTCCGGGTCGGCCAGCGCGACCTGCAGCAGAGTTCGCTCCGCGGTGAGCGGCGTCCGCAACTCGTGCGAGGCGTTCGCCACGAAATCGCGCTGCGCCGTGAACGACGCCTCCAGCCGCTCGAAAAGCTCGTCCAGGGTCTCGGCAAGCCGGGCGAACTCGTCGTCCCGCCCGGTCGGGCCGAGTCTGCGGTGCAGATTGCTGGCGGAGATGTCTCGCGCCGTCTCGGTGATGGTCCGGACCGGGCGGAGGAACCACCCGGCGATCATCCAGCCCAGCACCAGGGCGACCATCCCCATCACGGCGAGACCGAGCGCGGACGCGGCGACGATCGGCTGCAGGTTCCGCTCGACGGCGGCGCCGGGCGGAACGCCACTCCCGGCCCCGGTGGCCGGCACGCTCACAGAGGTCTGCGAAAGCGGCACAGAGACCAGAAGGGCGCCGGAGACGAGGAACGGCCCCGCGTAGAGCAACATGAGCTGGGCACGCAGCGACGGTCGTTTCATCACGCCACACCGATCCGGTAGCCAGCTTCCCGAACGGTGTGGATCAGCGGCGGATCACCGAGTTTTACCCGCAGCCGCCGGATCGTCGTCTTGACCGTGGTGGTGAACGGGTCCGCCGCCTCGTCCCAGACCCCTTCCAAGAGATCCTCGGCGGAGACGGGGCGCCCCGCCGCCCCGAGCAGACACTCCAGCACGGCGAACTCCTTCGGGCTGAGATCCAGCCGGTTTCCTCCGCGCACGGCCACCCGGCGGGCCGGATCGAGGCGGAGATCACCGCACTCCAGAACCGGCGGCAGCGCTGCGGACGGTCGCCGGGCCAGCGCCCGGATCCGTGCCACGAGCTCGTCGAAGTCGAACGGCTTGGGCAGATAGTCGTCGGCCCCGAGCCCCAGCCCGTCGACGCGCTGGCGGACAGTGCCCGCGGCGGTCAGCATGAGCACCCGGCTGCCGGAGTCGCCGGCGACGATCCGGCGGCACACCTCGTCGCCGTGCACGCCGGGCAGATCCCGGTCGAGCACCACGACGTCATAGCGCGTGCTGGCCAGCCGCTCCAACGCCTCCGACCCGTCCAGCGCGAGGTCGACCGCCATCCCTTCACGGCGCAGCCCGGTGTCGAGGCTGCGGGCCAGGACCACGAAGTCTTCCACCACGAGGACGCGCATGAGGCAACGATGCCAGTCCGTAGGTGACAGTGGGGTGACAGCCGCCGGCACGCTCCTGTCACCTACGAACGCGTAGACCGGTCGGCATGAACATCACCGTGGACAGTTTGCGTAAGCGGTTCGGCCGGACCGTCGCGCTCGACGGCATGTCTTTCGCGGTCGAGCCAGGGCAGGTCACCGGCTTCGTCGGGCCGAACGGGGCGGGTAAATCCACCACAATGCGGGTGATCCTCGGCCTGGACCGGGCCGATTCGGGTTCCGCGCTGGTCAGCGGCCGCCCTTATCGAAGTCTCGACCGACCGCTGTGCCAGGTCGGTTCCCTGCTCGACGCCGGCGCCCTGCAGCCCGGCCGGACGGCACGCAACCACCTGCTCTGGCTGGCCCATTCCCAGGGCCTGCCCGGCTCCCGGGTCGACGCCGTGCTGGAGCAGGCGGGTCTGACGGCGGTCGCCCGCCGGCGTGCCGGTGGCTTCTCTCTCGGCATGCGGCAGCGGCTCGGCATCGCCGCCGCCATGCTCGGCGATCCACCGGCGGTGATGCTGGACGAGCCGTTCAACGGCATGGATCCGGAGGGCATCATCTGGATGCGCGGCTTCCTGCGCTCACTCGCCGCGGAGGGCCGGGCGGTGCTTCTCTCCAGCCACTTGATGAGTGAGCTCGAAGGCGTTGCTGACCACGTCGTGGTCGCCGGCCGGGGCCGAACGATCGCTGACGCGAGCATCGGCCGCCTGTTGGCGGACACCACACGCGGCCGGGTCGTCGTGCGCACCGCCGATCCCGCGGCCAAACCGGCGCTGACCGAGGCGGGTGCGACGGTCACCGAAGACAGCTCGGGCACGCTGACCGTCACCGGCCTGCCGGCCGAGGCGGTGGTGACCGCGCTGAACCGGAGCGGCATCGCGTTCTCCGAGGTGGCAGCACGGCGCACCTCGCTGGAGGAGGCATATCTCGAACTCACCCGCGACGCGGTCGAGTTCCGTGCCGAGGAGGCCCGATGAGCACGTCATTCCCGCGGGAGGCCGCCGGACTGAGCCCCGATTCGGCAACGCATGGTCAAACGCCGCCGCCCGTCTCCGCTCTGCGCACCTTCGGGCGGCTGATGCGCGCTGAGTGGACCAAGCTGCGGACAGTGCGCGGCTGGATGGCGGCGCTGCTCGGCGGAGTGGCCGCCATGATCGCGCTCGGCTTGATGACCGGTGCCCAGGGCTCCTGCACACCGCAGCGGTGCGCACAGCCGACCGGTCCGGACGGGCAGGAGGTGACCGACGCCTTCTCGTTCGCACACCAGCCGCTGACCGGTGATGGAAGCATCACGGTGCGGGTCGCGGAGATGGACGGTCTGATTCCGGCGGATCCCGGCACCGAGGCCGAGGACGCGGGCCAGGGACCGCAACGGGCGGATGGTCCGCCGAGCGGGATGCCCGGTCTCGCCCCCTGGGCCAAAACCGGGCTGATGATCAAAGACGGCACGCGACCAGGCGCCGCGTACGCCGCCATCATGACGACCGGATCGCACGGCGTGCGCATGCAGCACAACTTCACTCACGACCGGGCGGGCACGTCCGGCAACGCTCCACGCTGGCTTCGCCTGACTCGTACGGGTGAGCTGATCGTCGGTGAGGAGTCGGCTGACGGCCATGCCTGGACCAAGGTCGGCGAGGTCCGCCTCAACGGGCTCCCGGCCACCGTGCAGGCCGGGATGTTCGCCACCTCCCCGCAGTACAGCCGGGTCGACGACGGCTTGATCGGCACCGCGGCGTCGGGCGGTCCGAGCCAGGTCACCGGCGCGTTCGACCACCTCGAACTTGAGGGGGATTGGCCGGCAGCGGCGTGGACCGGCACCAAGATCGGCGGGCCGATCGACCGCGATGTCAGCGGCTTCGGGCTCACCGGCCCGGTGTTCCGGGTGACCGGCTCGGGCGACGTCGCGCCGGCCACCGCCGGGCTGGCAGGCATCGGTGTGACCATCACGCAGACCCTCGTGGGGACGTTCGTCGCGCTGATCGCCGTCGTCGTGCTCGGCGCCGTCGTCATGACCGCCGAGTTCAGGCGCGGTCTGGTCCGCACCACCCTGGCGGCGGCACCGCGCCGCGGCCGGGTCCTGGCCGCGAAGGCGGTGGTCCTCGGCGGCGTCACCTTCCTCGTCGGGCTGGTCGCCGCGGTGCTCGTGGTCGAGATCGGCGGCCGGGTGATGGTGTCCCGCGGCGTCTACGTGCATCCGGTCACGACGGGGATCAGGACGCAGGTCGTCGTCGGGACCGCGGCTTTGCTGGCGTTCTCGGCGGTGCTGGCCATGGCGCTCGGCACGGTGCTCCGGCGCAGTCTCACCGCCGTCACCACCGGCATCGTGCTGATCGTCCTGCCCTACCTGCTGTCGCTGACGGCCCTCTCCGGCGAAGCCGCGGACTGGGTGCTGCGGGTGACGCCCGCGGCCGCGTTCGCGCTGCAACAGAGCAGGCCGGCCTATCCGCAGGTGGACAACCTCTACACCGCTGCTCTCGGCTACTTCCCGTTGCCGCCGTGGGGCGGATTCTCGGTCCTCGTCGCCTGGACGACGGCCGCTCTGGTCGTCGCCGCGGTTGCCCTGCGCCGAAGGGACGCCTGATGCCACACTCCTCCGCAATCACGGCGGCCACGGCTTCCGGGTCCCCGTCGGGGGCCCACCGATCTCCGACGGGCGCCATGCTGCACGCCGAGTGGACCAAATTCCGCACGACACCAGGCATGATCTGGCTGCTGCTGATCGCCATCGCGGCGACCGTGACCGTCAGCGTCCTCGCGATCAGCACCGCCGACTGCCCGCAGCGGGACTGCGGTGTGTCCGCCACGCTCACCGGTGTGCGCGTCGGTCAGGCCGTCATCGCGATCGTCGCCGTTCTGGTGATCGGCGACGAGTACCGGACCGGGATGATCCGAACCACGCTCGTCGCGATGCCTCGGAGAACCGGCATGCTGGCGGCCAAGGTAGCGGTGGTCTCGGCCGTTCTCACGGTTGCCTCGGCCACCGCCGTACTCGGATCGTTTGTCGCCGGTCTCCATCTGCTGCCCGGACGTGATCTGCCGGCCCTGTCCCTCACCGAAGGTGAGGTCATCCGCGCCTTCGGCGGATCGATTCTCTATCTGACTATGATCGGCCTGCTCGGCGTCGGTGTCACGGTCGTGCTGCGCAGTCCCGCGGCGGCGATCGGCTCCGTGCTCGGGCTGCTCTACGTCTTCCCGATCGTGGCTGCGGCGGTCCCCGACCAGGACTGGGAGCGCCGACTCCAGCAGATCGGGCCCATGGACGCCGGGCTCGCCATTCAGCGCACCGGGGACCTCACCGACCTGCCGGTGCAGCCCTGGCACGGGCTGGGAGTCGTGGCACTCTGGGCCGTCGCCGCGCTCCTGACCGCCGCTGTGTTGCTGCACCGACGCGATGCCTGACCATGCCCATCCGGGCCAGGCACGAGGGGCCAGTGCCGCTGACGCTCAGTCGGCCAGTTTGAAGAGGAGGACCGTCTCCCACTTGTGCATGTCCGGCTGCTCAGCCGGATTGGTCATCAGCATCTCGAGCCGGCACGCCCACGTCTCACCGGTCGGGGTCTGCGTCATGTCCCAGGTCAGGCCCTGGTCCTGGGCCCAATCCAGCAGCCGGGCGGTGACAGCCATGAGCTCGTCCGGGTGACCGATGTGGACGACAGTGGCATACCTGCCGGCGGGGAGCACGTCGATGAAATCCGGAGGCTCGACATCGGCCGGCTCGGCGATCGGGATGCCGGCTTCCACCACCATCTCGGCGGCCATGTCGATCACCCGGTAACGGAAGAACGGTGCGCCGCTGATCGGCACGCCGCGCTGGGCCAGGCCGGCGAACATGGTGGGAAGATGATCAGCCACACGCGCGAACTCGGTCATGGTGATCGACTCGCGGCGGCCGACATAGGCCTGCTCGTTGCGCTGAACGATGGTCGGCTCCACCCTGCCAGTCTCACAGGCCCGGCGGCCGGGCGCATCCCGGCCGCCGAACCTGCGGAGGAACCGCGATCGTGCCGCCACGGGGCGGCACGATCGTCAGTTGGAGTGCTGGACCGGAGCGGCCTGACCATCGGTGCCGGGGGTGCCGGCGGCCGCCTTCGGCTTGGCGTCGATGCCGGCTTCCAGCCGCTGCTGCGCGGTGATCGGCGTCGGCGCGGTGGTCAACGGGTCGTAGCCGCCGCGGGTCTTCGGGAACGCGATGACCTCGCGGATGGACTCGTTGCCGGAGAGCAGCATGCAGGTGCGGTCCCAGCCGAGGGCGATACCGGCGTGCGGCGGCGGGCCGTACTTGAACGCCTCGAGCAGGAAGCCGAACTTGTCCTGCGCCTCCTCCGGCGTGATGCCGAGCAGATCGAAGACGCGGCTCTGCACGTCGGCGCGGTGGATACGGACCGAGCCGCCACCGATCTCGTTGCCGTTGCAGACGATGTCGTACGCGTAGGCCAGCGCCTGGTCCGGCGCCTCCTCGAAGCGTCCGACCCACTCGTCGTTCGGCGAGGTGAACGGGTGGTGCACCGCGGTCCAGCCACCCTCGTCGGTCTTCTCGAACATCGGCGCGTCGACGACCCAGCAGAACGCCCAGGCCGACTCGTCGATCAGGTTCGACCGCTTGGCGATCTCGATCCGGGCCGCGCCGAGCAGCTCCTGCGCCTCACGACGCTCGGTCGCCGCGGCGAAGAAGATCGCGTCGCCCGGCTTGGCGCCCACCGCGTCGGCCAGACCGGCCAGGTGCGCCTCGGAGAGGTTCTTCGCGACCGGGCCGCGGGCCTCGCCGGTCTCGGCGTCGAGCACCACGTAGGCGAGGCCACGCGCACCGCGGGCCTTCGCCCAGTCTTGCCAGCCGTCCAGTTCCTTGCGCGTCTGCGAGGCGCCGCCCGGCATGACGACCGCGCCGACATAGCCGCCCGCGTCGATCGCGCCCGCGAAGACGCGGAACGCCGTGCCGCGCAGGTACTCGGTCAGCTCGACCAGCTCGACCCCGTAACGCAGGTCGGGCTTGTCCGAGCCGTAGCGGTTCATCGCGTCGTGCCAGGTGATCCGGGGGATCGGGCGCGGGATCTCGTAGTCGGCGAGCTCGCTCCAGAGCCGGCCGACGATCTCCTCGCCGAGCTCGATCACGTCGTCCTGGGTGACGAACGACATCTCGATGTCGAGCTGGGTGAACTCCGGCTGCCGGTCGGCGCGGAAGTCCTCGTCGCGGTAACAGCGGGCGATCTGGTAGTACCGCTCCATGCCGGCGACCATCAGCAGCTGCTTGAACAGCTGCGGGGACTGCGGCAGCGCGTACCAGGTGCCGGGCTGCAGACGGACCGGGACCAGGAAGTCGCGGGCGCCCTCGGGCGTCGACCGGGTCAGGGTCGGCGTCTCGATCTCGTTGAAGTCGCGGGCGTGCAGGACCTCGCGGGCGATCTGGTTGGCGCGGCTGCGCAGGCGCAGCGCCTTCGCCGGGCCCGAGCGGCGCAGGTCGAGGTAGCGGTACTTGAGCCGCAGGTCGTCGGCGGAGGTCACGCTGTCGTCGACCGGCAGCGGCAGCGGCGCCGCCTCGGAGAGGACGACCAGCTCGCTCGCCACCACCTCGATCTCGCCGGTGGCGAGGTCCGGGTTCTCGTTGCCGGCCGGGCGGGCGTTGACCTCGCCGACGACCTTTACGCAGAACTCGTTGCGCAGCGCGTGCGCGTCCTCCTCGCGGAACACGACCTGCACCACGCCGGAGGCGTCCCGAAGGTCGACGAAGATGACACCGCCGTGGTCGCGCCGGCGGGCCACCCACCCGGCGAGCGTCACCGTCGTGCCGGCGTCGCTCGCGCGCAGTGTGCCGGCGTCATGGGTACGGATCACGGAAACGTCTCCTAACAGAGTTCGCGGGGCGCACCCAACATTCTGTCAGGCACGCCCCGCGCTACGCGCCACGGGCCGGTCACCGCGGAACCTGCCACGATGTGGCGCGCAGGCCGGCGGTGCCGGTGCCGCCGACGTCGATGATCTCCACGAGAACCAGTTCGGCCGGCGTGGCCGCGGTCAGCACGCACAGTGCCGTGCCCTTCTTGACCTCCACGTCGGCGCCGGGACCGAGCGGGCTGGTGCGGATCGCCCGCTGACAGCCGGGCGCATCGAGGTCAGAGCTGCTGCCCTGGCTGCCGGCCGCGGCGCCGGCCCCGAGGCTCAGGCGGGGAGGCTCGTCACCGCACCGGCTGTCATAGCGGAGGTCGGCCACCTTCTCGTCGGCGTCCGCGCGCGGTTCGTCGAGGTCCAGGAAGAGCACCGCGGCACATCCCACCTGCACATGCAACGGTTCCTTGGCGTAGGAGACCGGGTACTCCTCGGGCTGCGCGGGCCGGCTCGCCGCATGGTCGTCCTGCGTACCGGGTGCCGTTTGCGAGGAACGGTCGTGGGCCGATCGGGCCGTCTCGAAAGCACGCCAGGACAGCATTCCCGCCCCGGCCGAAGCGAGTAGCGCGAGGAGGCTGAGCAGCACCGCCAGCACGACAGCGGACCGGCCGCGCCGCTTCGACGGCCGTCCTTCTGACGCGCCCAACGGCTCGGTCGGGCCCTCCGGGACGGGTGGCTCGGCGGCATAGGTGGACGGCTCCGTCCAGGACGGCGCCGGGCTGGCCGGTCGCTGCGCGGGCGCGTTGACCGAGTACGTGCTGCCCTGATGGCCGGCCGGGCCGGGGGTGTGATGCGGCATGTTCTGCTGCACACCGGCATTGCCGGAATGGTGAGGCGTGGCCGGCTGAACGGCGGCGTTGCCCGAAGAAGGTGGCGTGCCCGGGTGGGCGGCCGGATTGCCCGGATAACCAGCATGGTTGGCCGGATATCCGGGTTGGTTCGCCGGGTAAGTCGGCGCGTTGGAGGCGGGATGGTGGGCGGTCGGTTCGTTCGCTGCTGCTCGAAAAACGGGCATGGCGGACTCCGGCGACATAGAAGAAGAAAACGCTTGATCGGCCTCCAATGACCATAAACATTCGCGATCTCCGCGGGCCATCCCCCAGCGAGGCGACTCCCGCATGGAGGTTTCCCATCGGTACGGGTTTAGCGCCCCGTCGCCTCGACGACTGCCGCAGCGCTGAACCATCCGTCCTGAAGAACCGGCACCACGCTGCTCGCACCGGCCTCCCCGGCCACGTCCACGTCCGCCCGGAAGCCCTGAACGATCAGCTCCCGGCCTGATGCGGCGTTCGCGAGTGCTGTCGGCAAGTCGTCCGCCACCGAGCGGTAGGCCGCCACGGCCACACCGGCTTCCGGTGAGAGATCGTCGAAGCCGTCCAGGAAGGCGCCCGCTCCCCACAGATCCTCGATCGCCGGGCGCAGTGAACCATCCGGCCACCGCTCCCCCGCCGCGATCACCGCCACCGGCCGCTCACCGGCGCGCTCCCGAACCCACGTGCCTGCCGCTGCAGCGTTGCGCAGGCTGACCCCGACCACCGTGGCGCCCGCCTCGGCGAGCCGTGCCGAGATCGTGGAACCGTTCGGCGACGGGAGCACCAGCCGTTCGACGGGATGCTGCGCGACCGCCCGGGAGATGCTCGCCGGGGAAAGACTGATCTCGGCCGGTCCCGCCATCGAGCGCCCCACCGCGAGGGCCGCACCATGAGTGCCAGCCGCCTCCGCCGCCGAATCGTCCCGCCACCGGTAGGGCAGCACGGCGATGCCGTGCTCGACCGCGACGGTCAGGGCGGTCGTGAAGGACAGCACGTCGATGACCGCGACGAACGCCGTCCCGACCGCGATCGCGTCGGCGCCCGCCGGACCCCAGTCGAAGCGGGCTCGGTACTGCGTCTGCTGAAAGACCGGGTTCATCAGAAGTACGTGTGCAGCACGTCCACGACCTGCCGCTCCTCGTCGACGACGGGGATGTCCCGCCATTTGTCGAAAGCCGTGCACGGGTGCGAGATCCCGAACCGGATCAGGTCACCCGGGGCTACCTCGGCTCCGTCCACGGCCAGGTAGGCGTGATGGTCGTTCAGCTTGCTCACCCGCAGCCCGTCGGCCGCCCGTGCCGGCCCGCCGGACGCGCGGATCTCCAGGGGGATCGGCAGTCCTTCGTCGAACGGCGTGTCCCGTTTGCCCATGCCGACGATCGCCAGACCGGGTTCTGGCGCCGACAGGACCTGAGCCCAGATCTCCAGCGCGGCCGTGAGCGGACCCTCATCGGCGACCCGGACGAACGGGGTGTGTTCGCGGTAGAAACCGTCGTCGTGGGTGACCGTTGCCCCGCTACGCAGGACCAGCCGAGCCCGCGTGCGGAGATCGCCGAGCCGGTCAGCGACCCGATCGAACCACGCGCTGCCACCGGCCGAGAGGATCGGCTGCGGGGGCAGGAGATCTTGCTTGTCCAGCAATTCGAACGCGGCGACCATGCGATCCAGGAACTCGTCCACCCCGGCCTGATCGGGCAACTGGCCCTCATAGCCGGTCAGACCGGCGAGCTCGACACCCGGCGCCGCGTCCACCGCCCGTGCGACCTCTTCCAGTTCGTCGAGGTGGCGAATCCCGGTACGGCCGTCGAGGTGACCCAGCTCGACCAGAACCCTCAGCGGACCACCGGTCTCGGCCGCGGCGGTGACGCCCGCGACCGAATCGACCTGGAAGTAGACCTCCCAGCCCGCGGCACTCTCGGCGGCCAGCCAGCGCAGCGCCGTCGGGTCCAGAATTTCGTTGGCGATCAGGACTCGTTCGACGCCGAACCGCCGCAACACGAGCGCCTGGTTCGGAGTGGCCACCGTCAGGCCCCAGGCCCCGGCACGCAGTTGCGCCTCGAACAGGCCGGGCGCCATCGTCGTCTTGGCGTGCGGCGCGAATTCCAAGCCGTGCCGCTGGCAGTAGGCGGCCATCGTGGCGATGTTCGCCCGCACCGCTGACTCCCGCACCACCAGCAGAGGCCAGGTGAAGCCGCCCCCGAAGATGCTCGGACGCTCCGCCGCGACCTGCTCGGGGCTGCGAGACGCGTCCGGCGACCAGAATCCTTTGCTTCGCCAGTCGATCGTCACGGTTGGCCTCCTTGTCGATGGTTGCGAGACTGCGGGTCATGGTCGACATCGCGCTGCCCGCCACGTTCGCCCGCACGGTCGAGGATTGCTGGGGTCCCGACGGGCGCCGCTGGCTGGCCGGCCTGCCCAGGATCGCTGAGCAGGTGATGTTGAGGTGGGAGCTTCTGGCTGAGGACCCGTTTCCGTTGAGCATGAACTGGGTGACCCGGGTACGCCGAGCAGACGGAACAACCGCCGTGCTCAAGCTCGGCGTACCGGAAGCGGGCCACCTGGCGGACGAGGCGGCCGCCTTGGAGTTCTTCGCCGGCCGCGGCGCCGTCGCCGTGCTGGCCCGCGACGACGCGCGAGGAGCGCTGCTGCTGGAGGAGGCCAGGCCCGGCGTGCAGGCGCGGGCGCTCGTCCCGGAGTCCGACGAGGCGGCGACCGCCGCGATCATCGAGGTGATCCGCCAGCTGCACCGTCCGGCTCCGCCCGGTGTCCCGTTGCCCGAGCTGTCCCGCCGGGTAGCCTCGTTCGACGATCATCTGCGCCGGTTCCCGGGCGAGGGTCCGGTGCCCCGCCACCTCGTCGAACGGGCCGGCCGCCTTTTCGCCGAGCTGTGCGCAAGCGCGACCGAGCGGGTGGTGCTCCACGGCGATCTGCACCACGACAACGTGCTCACCGCCGACCGGGAGCCGTGGCTGGCCATCGACCCGCACGGCGTCATCGGGGACCCCGGTTACGAGGTCGGTGCGCTCCTTTACAACCCGGACCCGACGAGCACGGACGACACCGTGCTCGACCTCTTGCCGGCCCGCGTGGAACAGCTCGCGGACGGGCTGGACATGCCGATCGAGCGGGTGATCGCCTGGGGTTTCGTACAGGCGGTGCTCTCGGAGGTGTGGACCTTCGAAGGAGACAGCACCTCGAACATGCGCTCCTTGCGGGCGGCGCAGCGACTCCTGCCGATGCTCTCGTGACGTCATGACATCGGGCGGCGCAGATCGGCGGTCATCTCGTGGAGTTCGGCCAGCCGGTCGGCGAGCTCGCGAGGATTTCCGGGTGCGTCCGGCCGGGCATCCCACGGACGGGGCCCGGTGGGTGGCCGATAGTTGACGCCGAGCGCGTCCAGCCGGGCGAGGTGCTCGGGAAGCCTCGCCGAGAAATCGGCGAAGTCGCGGTCGGCCGACGCCCAGACCGCCTCGGCGAAAGCGCACAGCCGTGGAAATACCTGGTAATCCACTCGGCGGGCGGACTCCAGGTGCTCGGTCCACACGTTCGCCTGGCCACCGAGAACGAGAGCTGCCTCGGCATCGGTCAGCCCGGCCGGAATCGGCTCGAAGGCGTAGACGTCGGCGAGCGTGAGCCGGGTGCCGACGGGCGTCGGCTCATCGGGGTCGTCGGACTGCCGGTAGTCCAGGTAGACCGAGGTGTCCGGGCACGCCACCACCTCATGGCCGGCGCGTGCCGCGCACGACGTGGGCTCGACGCCGCGCCAAGCGGCGACAACGGCTCCCGCGGGCGCTCCACCCGCCAGGATCTCGTCCCAGCCGAACAGCCGGCGGCCGCGGGCGGCCAGGTGCTCGGCGAGCTGGGCGGTGAACCACGGCTGCAGTTCGTGCGGGCCGACGAGTCCTTCGGCCCGGATCCGCTCCCACGCCACCGGACTCTGCTGCCACTCCGTCGTCGGGCACTCGTCGCCACCGACGCCGATCAGCTCGCTCGGGAAGATGTCGCAGAGGTGATCGAGCACCGCGCGGCAGAAGTCGAGGGCCTCGGAGCCGACGTTGAGAACGTGCGCCGACACGCCCCACGCCGCACGAACCGGGCCGGAGTAACCGTGTCCCAGCTCGGGATAGGCCGCGACGGCTGCCTGCATATGGCCGGGCATGTCGACCTCGGGCACGACGGTCATGTGCCGGTCGGCCGCATAGGCGACGATCTCGTGGAGGTCGTCGTCGGTGTAGAACCCGCCGTGCGGCCGCCCGTCATAGGCATCGTGAGAGCGGGAGCCGAGCATGCTGGACGGCCGCCAGGCCCCGACGGAGGTGAGCCGGGGACGCCCGGGAATCTCTATCCGCCACCCCTGGTCGTCGGTGAGATGCAGGTGCAACACGTTGAGCTTGTGGAACGCGGCGAGGTCGACGAAGCGCAGCACGTCGGAGACGGGCATGAAGTGCCTAGCCACATCGAGCATCACGCCCCGCCAGCGGAACCGTGGCGCGTCCACGATCCTGCCCGCGGGGATCGACCACGGGCCATCACCGATCCGCGCCCGTCGCAGTGCCCCCGGCGCAAGCAGCTGCCGCAACGTCTGGGCGCCGTAGAAGACGCCTGCTGCTGAGCCACCGGTGATCACGACGCCTGCCGGATCGATCTCCAGCGCGTATCCCTCGGCGGGCAGATCCTCATCGAGTCCCAGCCGGATGCCGCCGTCGCCGGGTGGCAGCGGGCAGCCGGTCCCCGCTCCCAGCGTGTTACGCAGCCAGGCCGCCACTCCGGCGAGAGGCGGTGCGGCGTCGAGCCGGGTTGCCGCCTCGAGACGAAAGCCACCTGCTGCGGGCGAGGTCGACCCGGGGCGAGGCACGATGCTCGTAAGTAGCTCGTTCACGATGCCTCCTTGACGTGGCGGCTGCTGAGGAGGACGCTACAACGAACCACATACGAACTACCAGGGGTTCGCGGCAACAACTCGGAAGGGGCGGCCATGAGGATCGGGCTGGTCGTTCACGCCGGGCACCGCGAGCGGTTCGCCGAGGCGGCACGCACTCTCACCGGTGTCTCCTTCGACTGGGCGGCCTACGAGCGCGAGGAGCAGATCCGCGATCGGGTCGCTGGCCTGCTGGCCTCCGGCAGCCTCGACGGCATGTTGCTCGGCCTCGTTCCGTTCAGCCGGGCCCGCGACATGATCCCGGCCGGGCTGCCCGTCGCCGTGACCCGGTCCGCGGCCCTCGACCTGGCCCTGGCCTGGGCGCGAGCCCGCGGCAACGGCTGGCCGGCCACGCCGGTCAGCATCGACACCTTCTCCGACGAGACCGTCGCCGAGGTGGCGACAGCACTCGACCTCGACCGCTCGGCCATCGCCACGCTGCCGTTCGAGGCGGGGCAGTCGATCGCCGACGTGGTCGCCTTCCACCGCGACCACCTCGCCCGACACGGCTCGCGCTATGTGATCAGCGTCCGGACCGGCGTCGCCGCCGCGCTCGACGGGCAGGCAGCCGTGCTGCACGCCCTGGCCACACCGGGCACCATCCGCGCCGACCTGCACGAGCTCGTGCTGCGGGTGCGGCGCCGGCGCGCCGACGAGCAGCGTTTCGCGGCCGCCGTCTTCCGCACCCCCGAGACCGGGACGCGTGCGGCGTTGCGGCAGGCATTACGCGATGTTCCCGAGCTCGCCGACGCGTGGGTCGAGGAACACGGAGCACGCGGGGTGGTGGCCTTCGCTCCCGCGGCGGTGTTCGAGTCGCTGACCGGGCACTGGGTCAGCGCGCCCATCGCCTGGCACGGCAAGGCGAGCGGCGCGGCCACCCCCACGGAGGGTGCCGTCGCCGGTTTCGGAATCGGCCCCTCGGCGCGGCGCAGTGTCGCCCTCGCGGAACAGGCCGCTGATCGAGCCGAGCAGGACGGCACCTCGGCGGCCTACCTGATCACCGACGAGGGCGTGATGATCGGGCCGATGGGCGCGTCCGGGCCGGCCCTCACCTACACCTATCGGCAGCACGGTGGTCTTGAGTCGCTCGCCGCCCGGGCCGGCCTGAGTCCGGCCACCCTGTCCCGGCTGGCGGCGCTGGAGCGGTCCTTGGCCGGCCGCCCGATCTCCCCCAGCGAACTGGCCACCTCGCTCGGCATCACCGATCCCAGCGGGCGGCGCCTGATCCGCAAGCTCGCCGACGCCGACCTGGTGAGCCAGGAGGGCAGCACCCAGCCGTATCACAAAGGCCGCCCGACACGGCTCTATCGGCTCGCGATCGGATCCGCGCTGGCCGCGGGCGAGCACGTCGCCACGTCCACGGGAGGTGCGGACACATGAGCTACGACCTGCTGCTGACCGGTGCCGAGCAGGGCGACGTGGCGGTCCGGGACGGTCTCATCGCTGCCGTGGGACCCGGCCTGCCCCGCGACGCCCGTCAGGTGGTCGACGTCTCCGGGCGGCTGGTGGCCCCCGGGCTCATCGACCTCCACACTCACGTCGGGCCCGGCTATTGGAGCATCGATCCCGATCCGATCGCCTGGTTCTCGGGCGTCACCACCTGGGTGGACGCGGGCTCGGCCGGGGCGTACACATGGGGCGGTCTGCGCCGGGTCGCCACAGAAAGCGCCGTGCGGGTTCCGGCACTGCTCAACATCTCCGCGGTGGGGCTGGCCGGGCGGACCGGGGAGAACCGCGACCTGGCGAACTGTGATACCGCCCTCGCCATCGACACGATCCAGGCGAACCGCGATCTGTTCCACGGCATCAAGGTCCGGATCGACGCCGAGGTCGTCGGCGTCAATGGGGTCGAACCACTGCGGCGCGGCCTCGCCGCTGCTGAGGCCTGCAAGGTGCCCGTCATGGTCCACATCGGGGCCGCGCCGCCCGCCGTCGATGAGGTTCTCGACCTGCTGCGGCCCGGTGACATCGTGACGCACTGCGCGAGCGGTATCGCCTCGCCACTCGGGCCGGCTGTGCGTTCGGCGGCCGAGCGCGGCGTCCTCCTCGACCTGGGCCACGGTTCGGGCGGATTCGCCTTCGACGTGCTGGAGGCACAGCTCGACGCGGGGCTGCGACCACACACCGTCTCCACCGATCTACATGCCCGTTCGGTGTTCGGGCCGGTCTTCGACCTGCCGACCACGATGGCGAAACTCCTCGCGGTCGGCGTGCCACTCGCGGACGTCCTCACCGCGGTCACCAAGAATCCGGCCGATGCGCTGGGCCTGCCCGGCGGGACACTCACGGTCGGCGCCCCCGCCGACCTCGCCATCTTCGAGGTACGGGCGGAGCAGTTCTCGGTGACCGACGCGCACCGGCAGACCCGCACCTCACCGATTCGGCTGGTCAACGAGGCGACCTATGTGGGTGGCCGCCTGTTGAGCCCGCGACTGCCTGCTCCCCCGGCACCCTGGGTTCCCCTCACCCGGGCCCAGCACGCGGCACTGACCCGCCGTGAGCGCCACATCCGTGACCTGCTCGCCACGCCCCTGGTGGACGTGGACGGGCTGGCCGAACAGTTCCCGAGAACGAAACCGAGGAGTTCCTGATGCCCAAGCGCGCTGTGATGACCGACAAGGCGGCGCCCGCCGGAGGCCCCTACTCGCACGCCGTGATCGCCGGTGACACGATCTACCTGGCCGGCGCGGTCCCGGCGCTGCCCGACGGCACGTGGGTGACCGGCAGCTTCGCGGAGCAGGCACACGCGGCCTTCCGCAACCTGGCGACGGTCGCCGAGGCGGCCGGCTCCAGCCTGGACCAGGCCGTTCGGGTGGGCGTCTACCTGCGCGACTTCGACGACTTCGCGGAGATGAACGAGATCTACCAGCAGTACATCAAGGGCGACAACCTGCCGGTGCGCACCACGCTCCCGGTCCCGCTCGTCGGATTCGACATCGAGATCGACGCCATCCTCTACACCGGGTCCTAGCTGCGGCGGAGCGCCGGCAGCTGCCGGCGCTCCTCTCTCGCCCGAGCCAGCACAGCAGGGCGCAAGCACCCGACGTCAGCGGCCGCGCGCAAGCACCCGACGTCAGCGGCCGCGCGCAAGCACCCGACGCCAGCGGCCGCGCG
>NZ_JBEZZB010000153.1:0-24802 GCF_040638955.1 Actinoplanes sp. NPDC024001 | reverse complement strand
GGGTAGGACGTCGCAATCCACACCGAACCCGAAGGCCCTCGCCTATTTCAAGATCTCCCCGTCACCAACGTCCGTGGTCAGTACACCTAGCCCTCGATACGTTGGACGCCCTCGGCAGCCGGCACCCGAGTTTCGACCGCAGATTCGCTGCGCTGCACCGATCCGTTCTCGAGCACCTGACCCGCGAGGAACTGGACGAGTTTCCGCTTCTGCGTCTTCACGTGCCGGATCAGCGGCTGCACGGGATGGTCGGGGAACTGCACGACGTTCAAGGCACGGCAGCCGCCTGAGAACGTAGGAGCAGTTCCCCCGGACCGGGCTTCCGGCCGTCGCCGCGTGTACTGCCGCCGCTGCGCCACCGCGACCGGCGGCAGTTCCTTTCGCTGTTCATGGCCGGAACGGTCCTCGGTGACGTCACCGGCGGGGTTCCCACCGGAACAGCCGCAGAGCGAGCACGATCGCCACGACCACCCAGCCCAGCGCCGGAAGCAGCAGCGGCAGCGACTCCGCGAGCGGCACGCCGCCGTTCCAGGAAGTCACGATCAACTCGGCGGCCGACCCGCCGGGCAGCAACCGCTTCAGCAGGGTCAGGTCCTCCGTACCGGTGATGCCCACCCAGGTCGCGATGCCGATGGTTCCCAGGCTGACCGGCAGCGTGGTCACCTGAGCCTGCTCGGGCGAGCCGGTCAGGCCGGCGGTGGCCATCGCCAGGGCCAGCATCATCAAGAAGGCCGACAGGATCCCCGCGACCAGCAGTGCTGCGTCGGCGGGGCCGCCGACCACCGCGGCGAACACGCCGAGCACCACCAGCACCTGGAACAGGGCCACCGCACTGACCGGCAGGGTCAGGCCGGCCAGGATCGTCGCGTCGCCGGCCGTGGTGGAGCGCAGCCGCTTGAGGAACAGATCCTGCCGGCGGGCGGCCAGGGTGGTGACCGCGGTGGTGTAAAGACTGAACGCGCCGATCGTGAACACGAGAGCCGCTGCGACATAACCAGTGCTGCCGATCGCGGTGAACTGGTCGCGGCGGTAGATGAAGAAGGCGCTGACCGCCAGGGGCATGAGGGTGGAGATCAGCACGGCACGGTTGCGGGAGATCTGCGCGAATTCGCTGTACGCGATGGGAAGCATGACGCCGCCTTTATCGGGTCGGGGCGAGGGCCGGATCGGTCTGGATCGCTCGGAAGACGTCGTCGAGCCGGGTCGGCGCGGCGGAGAGATCCTGCAGCTCGACATCGTGCGCGGCCGCCCAGTCGAGCAGTGCCTTGAGGTCGGACTGCAACCGGAACGTCTCGATCGCGTACGCCCGGCCGTCCGCCGCCGGGACGCCGATCGGCGGGGCCGGAGCGGTGGGGGAGAGCGAGAACTGGATCGATGCGGGCAACGTCCGGGTCAGCTCGGACACCGTTCCCTGGTGACGGAAAGCCCCCTGATGCATGAGCCCGATCCGGTCGGCGTACTGCTGCGCCTCCTCCAGGTAGTGCGTCGTCAGGATGACGGTGGAACCGTTGCCGCGCAGCTCCGCCACGGCCTTCCACAGGGCATCGCGCGACTGGATGTCCAGCCCCGTGGTGGGCTCGTCGAGGAAGATGAGCTCGGGGCGTCCGTAGACGGCGGTGGCGAAGTCGAGCCGCCGCTTCTCGCCGCCGGAGAGCTGCCCCACCCGGACGTCGGCCTTGCTGTGCAGATCGACCGTGCCGAGGACCCGGTCGACCGAGTCCGAGCGGCCGGAGAGCCGGCCGACCAGCCGGACGGACTCCGCGACGGTGAGGTCGGCGGAGAATCCGCTCTCCTGCAGCATGATCCCCATCCGTGGCCGCACCGCCCGCCGGTCCGTCGGCCTCCTGCCGAAGACCCGCACGGTGCCCGACGACACTGTCCGATGGCCCTCGACCGCCTCCAACGTCGAGGTCTTGCCCGCCCCGTTGGTGCCGAGCAAGGCGTACAGCTCACCTCGCTCGACCTGGAAGCTCAGATCCTTGACGGCATGGAAATCGCCGTACGAGATGTTCAAACGGTCCACTTCGATAACGGGACTGGAGGACGTCTTCTCCACGTCGGCCCTGCCTCCACTGAATGATCGTCGGTCCGGCCTGTTTCGCCGGCACGCACCAGTGCAGACCGTGTCCTGGGAACACAGTCAAGACAGCGGAGCAAACTCACTCGCGACGTGCGCGAGCCGCGTCCGAATTCGTCCGGAGTTCGCGGACGCCGCGAACCAGGGCCCGACACTCGGGACACAAGCCCGAAACCGGCGTCAACGACGAAGGAGATGCAGAATGCGCAGCCCACGGCTTCTCGCCGCCGCCATCGCCACCGCACTGGCCGCGGCCCTGCTCTGGCCGGCGTCCCCGGCCAGCGCCGACCTGAACGGCCCCGTCATGTACGGCAATCCCGGCGACGTCCCGATCATCGGCCAATGGAGCTTGGGCGGCGACGACATCGGCGTCTACCGGCCCAGCAACCAGACCTTCTACTTCTCCGAGGGCTACAGCCCGCTCGTCTACGGCAACCCCGGCGACGTGCCTCTGGTGGGCAACTTCCACAACCGCCCGCTGAGCCACCTCGGGGTGTACCGGCCCGGCAACCAGACGTTCTACGTGCAGTACAAGGATCCCGTCATGTTCGGCAACCCCGGCGACCGGCCCATCGTCGGTGACTGGAACGGTGACGGCATCGACGAGATCGGCGTCTACCGGCCGGGCAACCAGACCTTCTACCGCGCCGGCTACCCGCCGATCACCTTCGGCAACCCGGGCGATGTGCCGCTGATCGGCGACTGGAACGGCAACGGCATCGCCGACGTCGGTGTCTACCGGCCCGGCAACCAGACCTTCTACCTCACCGGGTACAACCCGATCAGGTTCGGCAACCCTCGCGACGTGCCCATCGTCGGTGACTGGAACGGCAACGGCACCGACGACATCGGCGTCTACCGGCCCGGCAACCAGACCTTCTACCCGTTCTGACAGCGGCGGGCAGCAGATTCTCGGAACGGCCGCCGGGGTACGCCCGGCGGCCGTTACTCCGATGTCCTGCCTCTGGCGCGGGAAACCACGTCGCTTGGTGGGGGAGAGGCCCGATAGTGTCCGAGCGATCGAAAGGTGACGTTCTGACATGGCCGTTTCACGGGAGACGATCGAGTCCGCCTTCAACCAGCGGGCCACCACCTACGACCACAACTCCTGGCACGTCCGATACGCCGAACGGCTCGTCGAACTGGCCGCCCCCACTGCCGGCATGCGCATCCTGGACGCCGCGACCGGAACCGGCTTGGCGGCGATCGCCGCCGCGCGAGCCGCGGGTCCCACCGCACACGTGCTCGGCGTGGACATCGCCGAGGGCATGCTCGACCGGGCACGGCAATCGGTGACGTCTCTGGGGCTGGCGAACATCGACCTGATCAAGTCTGATGCCGCCGCTCTGCCGGACCTGGACACCGGCTCGTTCGACCTTGTTCTCTGCTCCGCCGGGCTGCTCTATCTGCCCATCCGAACCGCCCTCCGCGAGTGGCGGCGACTATTGAAGCCCGGCGCCCTCGTCGCGTTCTCCACCATTCGGGAGGGCTTCCCGGCCGCGGCCCGACTGTTCCGCGAACACGCCCGCCACTACGGTCTGGCCCTCACTGATCCCGCCACACCGCTGGGCACGCCGTCGCGTTGCCGGCAGCAACTTCACGACGCCGGGTTCATCCCCACCGAGGTGGTCACCGAGACCATCCGGTTCTCCCGCACCGACCTCGAGTACGCCTGGCAGGCCCACGTCCACGGTGCTTACCACGACGCGATCGCCGCGCTCAGTGCCGCGCAAGTGGCAACCTTCCGCGACGAGTACACCAGCACCCTGGCGGATCTCCTGAACACCAACGAGGATGACGTCCTCATCGCGGAGGTGACCTACGCCTTCGGCCGCGCCGGCCGCCACGAGACGGATGCTCAGCGGCGACCCCAGCTCACGGAACCCGAGCGCTAAGCTCCTCGGCTTGCTCGCTCGGCGGGGCCGATCGCTGATGTATCCGGCTGAGGGGCGCGAGTTGCACGGTCCAGGTCCGGGCCGCCCCGACGACCGCGATGGCCCGGCAGAGCAGATCGCAGCCGAGCTGCGGATTTCCTTCGGCGAAACCGCGGTTGATGAGAGCGACCGCTTTCGGATGATCACCCGCTTGGAGGGCGTCCTCGAGGCCGGCGGTCAATACCGCAGCGAGTGCCGCTTGAAAACTGTCTGCGCTTTTCTCGCGAAGGGTCTTGGTGGGTTCGCGCACCGTGGACGCGGTGATCATGGGCGGGTTCGGCACTGAGGGCGCACTCCTGGTGATGTCGGCGTTGCTCGGTCACCCACGCGGCATTCATCTGCCTGAATCCGCGCAGCACGCCCGGTGGGCGCCGGCTCGTCAGCGATGTTGACCAACCGGTTCACCCACCATACGCCGCTCGCCCGCGGCGGCGTGGTTCCTGCCGGCGCGGGGTTCGACGTTGATCGGCGAATTGTGTGCTAGGGTTGCCCCGTTGCAGTTTTGATTTCCGTAGACGTTTTTGGCGCCTGATGGGTTATCTAAACCCGTGCAGGCGTTTTTTCGTTTTTCGTGTCGGTTCGGCGCGGGTGATCAACGCGGCGGCGTCAGAGACCGTACCCTGCGGTCTCGAACAGCCTGCTAAGGAGCAGACATGGCTACCGGCACCGTGAAGTGGTTCAACGCCGACAAGGGCTTCGGTTTCATCAGCCAGGACGGCGGCGGCGCCGACGTCTTCGCCCACTACTCGGCGATCTCGGCGAGCGGCTTCCGCAGCCTCGAGGAGAACCAGCGGGTGGAGTTCGACATCACCCAGGGCCAGAAGGGCCCGCAAGCGGAGAACATCCGCCCGCTCTGATCCACGCTTTCGCCACGGCGGTCCGACTGGTTCAGCGGGCCGCCGTCCGGCGTACCCATCTCATTCGTCTGCGTGGCCCGCAGGCCGCGTGACATCCCGTCCCGGAAGGCACGGATTGACCACGTTCACCGCTTACACTCCCGATGACCCTGGCGCGGCCGCTGCCGACGGCGCCCCGCGCCCCGGGACGCCGAGCGCCCCACCCTTTCTTGCGCCGCCCACCGCCGAGGACACGATGCCGGCTCCTCAGGCGCGCGACTGCGGCGAGGTGACGATGCGCCGCCTGCGTCACCCGTTCTCCGTTCCGGCAGCCTGACGCCGGCTCTACCTTTCCCGGCAGTTCCCGCGCTCTTGTCACGATCGCGCGACGAGCGTCCACAATGTGGAACGGCCAACGGAAAGGACTGGGCATGCTCGACTTGGCACCCCGCGCCGAAGACCTGGACCCGATCGAGACCGCCTCCGTCGATGAGTTGCGGGGTCTGCAACTCCAGCGGCTGCAGTGGACGCTGCGGCACGCGTACGAGAACGTGCCCTTCTACCGGCGCAGGTTCGACGCGGCAGGCGTGCACCCGGACGACTGCCGTTCGCTCGACGACCTGGCCCGGTTCCCCTGCACGACGAAGCAGGACCTGCGGGAGAACTATCCGTTCGGCATGTTCGCCGTGCCGCGGGAGCGGATCGCCCGGATCCACGCCTCCAGCGGCACCACCGGCCGGCCCACCGTCGTCGGCTACACCAAGAATGATCTGGACACGTGGGCCGATGTGATGGCCCGGTCCATCCGCGCGGCCGGCGGGCGTCCCGGCCACCGGGTGCACGTGGCCTACGGATACGGCCTGTTCACCGGCGGCCTCGGCGCGCACTACGGCGCCGAGCGGCTGGGCTGCGCGGTCATCCCGGTCTCCGGCGGCATGACCGAACGACAGGTACGCCTGATCGTCGACTTCGAGCCGGACATCATCATGGTCACGCCGTCCTACCTGCTGACCATCCTCGACGAGTTCGAACGGCAAGGCATCGACCCGAGAGGCACCAGCCTCAAGGTCGGCCTCTTCGGCGCCGAACCGTGGACCGAGGACATGCGCCGCGAGGTGGAGAACCGGTTCGACATGCACGCCGTCGACATCTACGGCCTGTCCGAGGTGATGGGCCCCGGCGTCAGCCAGGAATGCGTCGAGACCAAGGACGGCCTGCACATCTGGGAGGACCACTTCTATCCGGAGATCATCGACCCGTCGCTGGGGAACCCGCTGCCCGACGGCGAGACCGGTGAGCTGGTGTTCACCACGCTCACCAAGGAGGCGATGCCGGTCGTCCGGTACCGCACCCGCGACCTGACCCGGCTGCTGCCGGGCACCGCGCGCACCATGCGCCGGATGGAGAAGGTCACCGGCCGCAGCGACGACATGATGATCCTGCGCGGAGTCAACGTCTTCCCGACCCAGATCGAGGAGCTGATCCTGCGCGTACCCGCGCTGGCGCCCCACTATCAGTGCGTCCTGGAGCGGCCCGGCCGCCTCGACGAGATGACCGTGCGGGTGGAGTCCCGCTCCGAGCGGATGGCTGACCCGGAGCGGGACGCCGTCACCCGTACGCTCAGCGAGCTCATCAAGAACAACGTCGGTGTCTCCGTGCGGGTGGAGGTCGTGCCGCCGGCCGCCCTGGAGCGGTCGATCGGCAAGGCTCGCCGCATCGTGGACAACCGTCCTCAGCAAGGGTGAGCGGCCCCGGTCCGCCAGGACCGGGGCCGGCTCTCAGGTTGTCGCGGTCATCGGACCCGGATCTCGGCGATGTCCAGCGGGCTGCCGCCGTACCACCAGACCCGGAACTCCAGGCTGTTGCCGGCCGAGGTGACCGTGAACGGGACGGTGAACCGGATGAACCGGTCGTAGGTGCCGTCGACGGCGAAGCTGCCGGCGGTCAGGATCTGGGGTTGGGTGACCGAGGTGCCGGTCTGGGCGTCATAGACCTCGATGTTGGCCACCTCCGTGCCGGCGGCCGGGTTGTTCGAGCGCATCACGAACTCCACGTTGTACGAGCCGGGAGCGAACGTGCGGTTCGGTCCGAAGGTGATGTGGCCCGGGGTGCTGGTGCCCGGGACGGCTTGGAGCAGGCCCGTGCTTGTCCGGTTGTAGTTGCCCGCGGCAGGGGTCTGCAGGGGTGCCTGGCCGGCGCTGTAGACCTGCTTGGCTCCCGCACCGAGGGCCAGCGCGTTCACCGCGAGCGACTCGGTGTTCATCAGCGAGTGGGGTTCCGCGCTCAGGTCCGCGCTCGACGTCCACCCGAGAAGTTGCCCGGTGCCGGTCTTGCGCTGCTGCTTCTTGATGATCAGCGCCCGGAGCGAGACCGAGTGCAGCATCAGGTCACCTCGCTGAACGGGGGTCAGCCCGGTGTGGTGGACGAGGATCTGGTCGATGAGCAGCTTGGCCAGCCCGATGTGGTAGTTCTCGGCCGGGTCGTTCTTGTCCGGGTCCGAGCTTTTCCTGAGGGTCTCCAGCCTCGGATAGTTGTACAGCCGGGTGGTGGTGTTGAAGGAGAACCCGGTTCTGGCCCTGATCGCGTCCCATTTCGTCAGGGCGGTCGACTGCGGTCCCGCGGCCAGGTAGTAGAGACCGTCGAGCGCGAGCCGGTCCAGGTCGTCCTTGCCGGTGCTGGGCACCTGGTCGTGGGGCGTCCAGTTGGTGTCGCCGGAGATGATCCGCCAGCGGACATGGCCGGGAGAGCCGTGGTCGCTCAGGCCGGTGGGCGGGGTCCGGCCGTAGGCCTTGGCCATGTATTGGGACAGCCAGTTGTCGTCGAACCAGAACTGGTGGAACGGCCGCTGGTCCGGGACGGGCTCCTCCCCGTTCACGCCCTTGCCCTCGTGCTCGTGGAAGGCGAACCCGGTGGGAGCCAGGTCGAGAACCTTGTCCCGGTCGAAGTCGTACAGCAGGTGGTAGTTCTTGTCCAGGGCCGTGTACCGCGACTCGGGCGTTCCCGCCAGATCTTGCAGCGACTCCCGGTTGTACTCGTGCGGCACGGGCTCGTACCTCACCACCTCCTCCGGGATGAGGAACTGGTTGTAGTAGTTGGGCCCGTACCGCATGCCGTCGAGGTTCTTCCACATGCCGTCGGGCGAGGAGTAGGCGAAGTCGACGGCACCCAGGCCGTACGGATAGTTCACGCCGTACTCGTAGCGCGGGTTCTCGTAGTCGATCCGTACGAAGGGAACCTGCGACGTGTTCGGCGCCTGCAGCGACCGGACCTGCTTCCAGCTCAGGCGCGGGTCGGACTCGTTGTACGACGTCAGCCCCATATGAACGGTCGGCGCGCTGGTGTTGGCCGCCCGCTGGAACAGCGGCACCACGCTGGCGCTCACCCACGCGTCATTGCACGCCGAGCTGAAGCCGGCCGTCTGGGTGGAGTAGCCGTCGTTGCTCAGCAGTTTCGGTGCGGTGTCCCACCAGATGGGGTTGGTGTAGGGCGTGGTGCTCCAGACCAGCCAGCCGGTCTGCGCGCAGCTGCCCGAGTACCAGTTCCACAGGTTCAGTGTGGCGCCGGTGATCCGCATCCCGGCGAACTGCGCCGCGGGCCACTGCATGAAGGAGCGTGCGAGGTAGCTTGTCGCCTTGCCGTACGCGAGGTAGTCGGCGCCGGAGTGGTCGGGCTTGCCGCTGGTGGAGAGCTGGTCGTTGCGGACGATGGTGTCGGAGGTCGCGCCCAGCTGGACCTGCGGGTCCAGCGTGACCGGGTACTTGGTGTTCGGGTCCCGCAGCCAGGCCCGGTCGGCGGCGAGCCGCAGGTCGAGCGCGCCGGTGCCGCCCGCCGCGTCCCTGCCCTTGGCCGGTGCCGCCGTGAACGTCGCGGATCCGCGCGGCCTGCTCTGCACGGTGAGAGCCTTCTCCCGGGTCCGCTCGCCGGCCGCGCCGACCGAGGAGTCCCACATGATCGGCGTCGGGACCCGGCCGACCGCGGCCCCGGAGGCGTCGCGGATCGCGAACGAGTCCCGGCCGTCGGCGACGAACCGCAGGTTCTCGGAGCGCAGCGGCACGGTCATGGTCGCCACCCGGTCGGCCGCCGTCGCGTCCTTGACCACGAGCGACTGCTCGAAGCCGAGCCGGGTCGCCGTCAGCAGCAGATCGACGCCGGGCCGGACCTCCGGGTAGGTCGCCGTGTTGGCGGCGAGCCTCGGAGCGGGCAGCGGGCCGGTCCACAGCATGCTGATCGCATCCTTGCCGGTCTCCACCCGGGCGAGCACCCGCTCGCCCGGGCCGGTCGCGGCGCCGGAGAAGCGCAGGCCGCGGGGATGCCCGACCGGCTCGATCGCGCCGCCGGCAGCCGGCCGCAGCGTCAGGTCCACCGTCCGCCAGGTGCCGCCCTTCTTGAAGCGGACCGGGCCGGCGTAGATCTCGGTGCTGAAGCCGCCCTCCGGGCGCGCCCACACCTGAGTGGTCTCGGTCCGCTGGGAGAGCACCTCCACCCGGCCGCCGCACGCCCTTGCCGCCATCCCGGCGGCCAGCGGGTCCGGTTGCCCCGCCACGCAGGCGGGTTTCGCCGCTGCCGCGCCGGGTGGCAGCACGACCTGATCAGTGACCGTCAGGAGCAGGACGGCGGCGACGGCGGCCGCCGTCACCGTCCCGAGCTTCCCGGCTCGCCCCGTGCCGAGCCGGGTGAATATGTGCCAGCGCCATCGAACAGCCATCGCTTCCCCCGTGATCGAGTTGCAGGTCGGTGCCCCACGGTTGAGGCGCCCTCATCGCAGCAGGCCGCGCCGTTGTTCAGTAGGGGTGCGGACGCACTAAACAACCGTGCTGGCGGCAATCCGACTGCACCGGGACCCGCGCCGCGCCGCGCGCGATGCTGACTGGCAAAGGCATCGACCCGCGTGGATGGAGGTGTGTCTGATGCCGCGCCCGGAACGTCCGCTGGATCCCACCGCCGGCCCGGTGCAGATGCTGGCCGCGGAGCTTCGTGACCTGCGCAGGCGGGCGGGCAATCCCGGGTATCGGGAGCTCGCGGCCGGGGCCGGCTACTCGGTCGCGGCGCTGGCCAATGCCGCCGGCGGCCGGAGCCTGCCGAGCCTGCCGGTGACGCTGGCGTTCGTCCGGGCATGCGGCGGCGACCCCTCCGTCTGGGAACGGCGGTGGCGGCAGGCATCAGCCGAGTGGGCGGCCTCGCAGGGCAACGGCGTACGGCGGGAGCCTTCGGCAGCGGGCGAGAAGCCGCCCTATCTGGGCCTGATCGGCTTCGGCGTGGACGACGCGGACCGCTTCTTCGGCCGTCGGCAGATCCTGGAGCGGCTGGAGCAGATGCTCGACGACCATCGTTTCGTCGCGGTGTTCGGCGCGTCCGGCAGCGGCAAGTCCTCGCTGCTGCGGGCCGGCCTGATCCCGGCGTGGCGGCGCTGCGGCCACGCCGCGCTGCTCACGCCGGGAGCCGAACCGCGCACGGCCTGGCGGGAGGCGCTGCAGCGGGCTCCGGCCGGCGCCGCGGTGCTGCTGGTCGTGGACCAGTTCGAGGAGGTGTTCACACTCTGCCGGGACCCGGCCGAACGGGCCGCCTTCCTCGCCGGGCTGACGGAGGCCGCCGAGGGCGCCGAACCGCGAATCCGGATCATGATCGGGGTCCGCGCCGACTTCTACGCGCGCTGCGCGGAGTCGGCGCCACTGGCCCGGCTGCTCGCCGGCGCCAACGTCCCGGTGGGCCCGCTGTCCCCGGAGGAGCTGAGCGAAGTGGTCACCGAACCGGCCCGGCGCGCCGGACTGACGGTCGAGCGGGCGTTGGTGACCAAGATCCTGGCGGAGGCCGACGGACAACCGGGCGCCTTGCCGCTGCTCTCGCACGCGCTGCTGGAGACGTGGCGGCACCGCCGCGGCGACATCCTCACCGTGGCCGGATACGAGGCCGCGGGCGGCATGAGCAGCGCGATCGCCCAGACCGCGGAGTCGGTCTACCAGAGCCTGGACCCGCCCGACCGGGACACCGTCCGGCAGGTGCTGACCCGGCTGGTGACCCTGGGGGAGGGGGTGCCCGACACCCGCCGCCGGGTGCGGCGCGACGAACTGGACCGGCCGGGAGCCGGTGCGGTGCTCACCAAACTGGCCGACGCCCGGCTGCTGGTCCTCGGCGCGGACACCGCCGAGATCGCCCACGAGGCGCTGATCAGGGCCTGGCCCCGGCTGGACGACTGGCTGCACGCCGGCCGCGACGAGCTGCACCTGCACCGCCGGCTCACCGAGGCCAGTCTCACGTGGCGCTCACACGAGCACGACAGCGGCGCGCTCTACCGCGGCGCGCCACTGGCCGCGTGGGACGGGCGCAGCATGCAGGACCTCAACGCCCTGGAACGCGCGTTCCTGATCGCCAGCCGCGAACGGCAGGCCCACGAGGCGAGCGCCCGGCGCCGCCGCGTACGGCTCGCGCTGACCGGGTTGACGGCAGGCGTCGTGGTGATGAGCGTGCTGGCCGTCATCGCCGGCGTACAGGCGTACCGGGCGAACCAACAGCGCGACCTCGCCCGCTCCAACCAGCTGGTGGCCAACGCCCGCGCCCAGCTGCCGGTCGACCAGGAGGTCGCCCTCCTGCTCGCCGTCCAGGCCTACGACACCCAGCCCACCGAACAGGCGCAGGCGGTCCTGCGCCAGACCGTCGCCGACTCCCGGGTCCGGGCGACGCTGCACGCCGGCCACGGCCAGGCGCTCGGCGTGGCGTACAGCCCGAACGGCCGGCTGCTGGCCAGCACCGGCGACGACGGCACCGTCCGGCTGTGGCAGCGCACCGGGCCGGACACGGTGTCACCCGCCCCGCGAACCCTGCAGGTGGCCGCCACGGCCACGCAGAGCCCGGTGTTCAGCCCGGACAGCCGCCGTCTCGCCGTCGCCGACTTCAGCAACGGGGTCACCGTGTGGGAGGTGGACGGCGGCAACCCGGTGGTGCTGCGCGGGCACAGCGCCAAGGTCAGCTCCGTGACGTTCAGTCCCGACGGGCAGCGGCTGGCGAGCGCCGCCGACGACGGCACCGTCCGGATCTGGGACGCCGCGGGCCGCCGGCCCCCGGTGGTCCTGCCGGTCGAGGGCCCACCGCTGAGCGTCGCCTTCAGCCCGGACGGACGGCGCCTCGCCGTCAGCGGCATGGGCCCGATCCGCATCTGGGACGCCACCGGCCGGGGTACGCCGACGCTGCTCGCCGGCCATGAATGGACGGTCAAGGACGTGACGTTCAGCCCGGACGGGCGCCACCTGGCCAGCGCGGGCTCCGACGGCACGGTGCGCCTCTGGCCGACCTCGGGCCGGGCAGAACCGGTGATCCTGCGGGGCAACGACTCCTACGTCGAGTCCGTGGCGTTCAGCCCCGACGGCCGCCGGGTGGCCAGCAGCCACAGCGGCAGCAACACCATCCGGGTGTGGAGCACCACCGGCGAGCAGGACCCGGTGGTGCTGCGCGGGCACGACGGAGCGGTGTGGAGCGTCGCGTTCAGCCCCGACGGGCAGCGCCTGGCCAGCGCGAGCACGGACGGCACGCTCCGGTTCTGGGATCCCGGCGTCGCCGGGAACCCGCTCGTGCTGCACGGCCATCGCGGCGAGGTATGGACCATCGCCGCGAGCGCCGACGGCCGGTTGCTGGCCAGCGGCGGCGCCGACGCCGCGGTGCGCCTCTGGCAGCACCCGTGGCGCGCCGCCCCGGTGCTGCTCGGGGGCAATCAGGACGAGGTCCTCGCGGTCGCGGTCAGCGCGGACGGCCGGTGGGTGGCCAGCGGTGGGCGGGATCAAACCGTACGGGTCTGGGACGCACGAACGGGCGCGGCGAAGGCGGTCCTGCGCGGACACACGAAACCGGTGTTCGGCGTCGCCTTCAGCCCCGACGGGCAGCGCGTGGTGAGCGGGGCCAAGGACGGCACCGTACGCGTCTGGGCACTGACCGGCGGCGCGCCGCTGGTGCTGCGCGGGCACGAGGACGGCGTGCGTACCGTCGCCTTCGGCCCGGACGGGCAGCGCGTGGCCAGCGCGGGCGCTGACGGCACGGTCCGCGTCTGGCGTGCCGACGGTACGGGGACGCCCACGGTGATCCAGGATCAGCCGTCGGGCCGTCAGGTCTGGGCCGTCGCGTTCAGCCCGGACGGCGGGCGGCTGGCCGTCACCGGTCAGGACGGCGCCGTGCGGATCCGGCCCAGCGACGGCCAGGGGCCGCCGCTCGCCCTGCACGGTCACCGCGACGTCGTCTGGAGTGTCGGCTTCAGCCCGGACGGCCGGCTTCTCGCCACCAGCGGCCAGGACGGCGACGGCGTACGCCTCTGGCAGGCCGGCACCGGCCGGGAGCTGGTCACCGTACGCGGCCACGGCGCCTCGACCGAACAGGTCGCGTTCCTGGCCGACGGCCGGCTCGTCACGGCGCACGGCGACGGCACCGTACGGATCTGGGACTGCGGGATCTGCGGACCGATCACCGAGGTCCGCAAACGAGCGGGCGCCCTCAGCACCAGGGCCCTCACCGCCTCCGAACGCGACACGTTCGGCCTGCGGTTGTTCACCACTCGCGGGGGCTGGTGAACAACGCGGAGGCCGTGTGCGCTGGGCGTCGAAACTGTCGCTGTCGCGAAACGGGGAACGTGATGACGAAACGCAAGATCATCGGCGCGGTGGCGGCCGTGCTGGCCGCCACGCTGCTGGCGGCGCATCCGGCCGCCGCCACGCCGGCTCACCCCTCGGCGTACGCGGTCGCGGGCGACGTCGAGGCGCCGCGCAAGTTCGATCCGGACGCCGACGTGCGGACCGGCGTGCCCAACCGTCCCGACTTCACCGCTCGTTCGCGGACGGCCGGGCTCACCGCGGCGCAGGCCGACGCGTTGCAGGCGAAGGCCGACCGGTACCTGGCCCTGCTCGGTGAACCGGCCACCCAGGTCGCGCCCGACGTGATCCAGCTCAAGGGCGCGAAACTGCACCTGACCGTGCCCGGGTCGACGCAGCGGGCACCCGCGTGCCCCTACTACTACTTCTGCGCGTACAGCAAGGAGGGGTTCAGCGGCGACTGGATCCTCGAGGAGGAGTGCTGGGTCGAGAGGTACATCCCGTGGACCGGCCACGGCTCGTGGATCAACAACCAGACGCGCGGCACCCAGCCCCTCCTGGAGTTCACCAGCGGGGAACCGTGGTGGATGCCGGGCGCCTACGCCCAGCAGAAGACGGGGGTCGGCTGGGACCCGGTCTTCTCCATCACCGCTTGCTTCCACACCTGACTCTTCGCGAGGGTGAGGCCTCAGCGATCGCGGGGGATCCGTCCCTCGGGGACTCGTTCGAGCCGCGTCCAGCCGCGCCACCCGCGTTGCTCGAGGATCGCCAGCAGCTGTCGGGCGACCGGGGCGGACTCGGTCATGGCCGCGTCCAACAGGGCCGTTAGCGGGTCCGCCCGATCGGCGTCGCCGACCTCCACCTGACCGCTCTGGATGGCGCGGATGCGGAGGTGCTCGACGAGGTCGGCGAGCTCGACGACGCGCGGATCGTCCGGCGGCCAGTCCGGTGCGGAGCCGACGAGGCGATAGAGCCGCGTCATGTCCGGGTCCTCGTCCAGCAGGCGGTTCTTCTCGGCGACCACGGCGTCGATGCTGCTCGGGGCCTGCGCGGCGAGCAGGATCCAGACGTCTCGCTCGAGCTCGATGTAGGCCTCGCCGACGCCGAGCCCGCGCAGCCGGTCCAGGTAGTCCAGGACGATCGGGGGGAGGGCCAGGTGATCGCCGGCGGCGAGCTTGGCGATCCGCTTGCGGTGGCTCTGGAGGCGACGGATGTCGGCGCTCAAGGCCTTGTCGATCTCCTCGATCGCCCGGGCGAACTCGTCGGGGCCGGCGACGAGGAGTTCCTGCACGCGGGCGAGGGGCACGCCCGCATCCGCCAGCACGCGGATCCGGATCAACCGTACGACGGCGGCGGCGTCGTAGCTGCGGTAGCCGGACGGGTCGCGTTCGGGCTCGGCGAGCAGGCCGATCTGGTGATAGTGCCGCACTGTTCGCACCGTCACCCCGGCGTAGGAGGCCAGTTGGCCGATGGTGAGCATGGGCTCCAGACTGCCTAAGCCGGCGACGCCGCGGACGGCTGCGGCGATCGCGCGGAAGTCCTTGCGCAGGATCGCGCCGTGATTGCTCGCGACCTTGGCGTGAATCGTGATGTGGGGGTTGCGGTCGGCCACCGCGGGCACGCTGGCGCGGATCTTCTCCTGTTCGTCCCCCTTGCTGCCGAACGACGTTCCGGAGGCCAGGACATACCGGGTCGGGACAGTGATCCGGTCCAGCACCGGACCGAGTTCGCGTGCCCGCGCGAGCTTGCCGACCTCGATGTTGCATGCGGCCATCTCCGAGGCGGTCATTCGCGGCGTGAGGCCCGTGACGCGTAGTGGCACCATCAGCCATTTCAGGCGGCGGAAGACCGTACGGATCCCTTGCTCCATCTCGTCGGTGAGCCAGTCGTGCGGCTGAGCCCCGTCGACCAGGACAGCGCCGATCGTCCGGTCCGGATGGCGGCTCGCCCAGTGCGCGGCGACGAAGGCGCCGTACGACCACCCGACCACCAGCGCGCGGTCGACACCCCGAGCATCGAGGACGGCATCGACATCACGGACGGCGGCCTCGAACGAGTAGTCCGCCGAACGCCGGGACTTACGCCCGCGGGCCCGCTCGTCGTAGGTGATGTGCCGCCAGCCCGGCCCGAGTTCGGCGATGACCCGCCGCCAGTAGCCCTGGGTCGCGAACTGGCCGTTGAGGTAGATCACCGGCGTCCCGGAGCCACCGGAATCGGTGACGGCCAGCGCCGTGTCGTCGACCGGCACCATGCCGGTCCATCTCGAGGCCGAGGTCGTGCTGGTCACGGCGCCTCCGTTCCGTTCGGCAGCGTGTCCAGCGTGCAGGGTTGACGCTGCGTCAGGGTCAACCCTGCGGGTTGAGGGCTCACTTACGCGAAACCCGTGCGACCTGAATCGGATGTCCCCAAAACGTCAGCCCGTGCACGGCCGGCATCTGCAGGGCTTCCTCCCGTCTGCTCCGCGACCCCGGATTGCTCTTATTACGAGGGGAAGATCGCTCACGGGCGTCGCCGCATTCGAGACAGTCCTCCAGGAGCACCAGGACGAGCGGTCGGCTGATAACGCGCTCGGAGATTGCGCAGCACCGATAGCCAGTTGACTGACTTTGACCAGCGTTTGCCGTTGATTTTGGGCTGCCAACTATGGGGAGTCCTTGGGGAGCAGGCCTGCGGGCCGGAGTTACTGCCCGCGTATGCCAACCCGCGCTTCAGCCCGGCCGAGGCCATCGGCATGTTCTTACTGGTAGTGCCCCCTTCCGGTGGTCGCCCGGGCCACCATGATCGCTCTGGACGGTTGTCTGAGCTGATTTCTTTACCCGCCGGGGTGAGCGTTGGGCTGTCACACGTGGTGGCAAGCGTCGTACTTTTGGGGTATGCGCTTGATGGCAGGCGAGCCGTGGAGGTGAACGGTCGCGGATCGTCGGACTCGTCGGGTCGTGCGCCGTGGGAGGTGTTGGCGGACGATCTGGTGTCCCTGGCGCAGGTTCCCGATGACGATGACGTTGTGGTCGATGCGTTGCTGGCCAGGATCGCGGTGGTGTCGGCCGAGGTGCTCTCGGGAGTGGATTACGCGTCGATCACGGCGTGGCGGGGTGCCGGCTATACCACGGTGGCGGCCAGTAGTGATCTGGCGCGTGCCGTGGATGATGCTCAGCACGCCGAGGCTGCGGGGCCGTGTGTGCAGGCGGAGCAGACGGCCGCGCCGGTCGGGGTGCCGGACGTCGCGGCGACGATGTTGTGGCCGGGCTTCTACCGGCAGGCCACCGAGTTGGGGTTGCGGGCGTCGGTGTCGGTGCCGTTGTTCGCCGGTGGCGGGACTCCGGTGGGGGTGCTGAATCTTTACGGCCGTGACGGCGCGGCGTTGGCTGCGTTGACGGCGGGGGTCCGTGAGGTCTTCGCTGTGGAGGGAGTGCCGGCCGGTGGCTTGGAGTCGGACGGCGACGCCGGTACCCGTCAGTTCCTCGCCGGACTCGGGCAGGCGTTACGGCTGAGGGTCACGATTCAGCGGGCGGTCGGTGTGTTGATGGCGCTTGCCGGCTGCGACGCCGCGCAGGCCTACCGGATGCTGCGGGAGTGGGCGGCCAGCTTGAGGGAGTCTCTGTCCGGGGCGGCGTTGCGGGTGATCGTGGATAGGGAGTCGAAGGTTGATACGGCCGTGCAGGTGACGGTGGGCCCCGCCACCGAAGGTGTGGTGTCGGTTTCGGTAACGGGGGAGCTGGCGTTGCCGCTGGACGCTGCGGCAGCCAGGCGGCTGGCGGCGCCGCTCGGTGAGGCGGCTGCCGTGCTGCAGTGGGATCTGTCCGGGCTGCGGTTCTGCGACCTCGCTGGGCTGAGGCTGCTGCTCGATCTGCGGCGACAAATCATTGCCGGCGGCCGGCAGATGCGTGTGGTGGCGGCCTCGGAGGCCGTTCACCTGCTGCTGCTGTTCACCGAGACGGCGCCGCTGTTCGGCTATCCACCCCCGGCCTCTGAATCGGCGGGCGATGCCGAGCCCGCGCGATGACCGGGCAGTCGCTGGCGCAGCAACAGCCGGGTTCCGTGCGGAGTACTGCTGAGTTGCAGATCGGGGCAGATGCGGCGGATCAGCCACAGGCCCGCATGCTCGATGCTGCCGGTGCGCGGCGCATCGGTGCGGATTTCGAAGCCGGGGGGCATGCCGGGACCGTCGTCGCTGATCTCGCACCACAGGCTGCCGCCGTGGCGCCACAGCCACAGCCGGCCACCGCCGCCGTGCTCCTGCGCGTTCGCGGCCGCCTCATGGACGGCGAGCAGGAAGCTGTCGACGGCCATGCCGGACAAACCAGACATGATCAACCGCTGGCGGAACTGCATGCGGGGCAGCGGCGATGACTCCATGGTGATGCGATGTACCAGCAGCATTGTCGAGGAGCCGTTCAACAGCCCCTCCCTGGGCAGGCTGTCCACCACCTCGACGGCGGTCGCAGCCAGGCTGCGCCCGGTGCGTACCGCGTGCCGGCGTAGCTCTTCCAATGCCTTGTCGACGTCGATGTCGAGCAGTTCGGCGAGGATGCCCCTGGCCCGTTCGACCGCTACCCGCCCGGTCAGCAGCTGCTGGGAGTGGGCCGCCAGCACGTTGCGGTACTCGGCGTCGCGCCGCATCAGCAGCCCGATGGTCGCCATGTTCGCCAGCGCACGGGTCAGACGCAATTCTTCGCTGGTGAAGGCGCCGGCCCGGTGCCGCAACACACTCAACACGCCGACCACGTCACCGCGGACTCGCATCGGTACCGCCGCGACCGAGGAAAACCCGGCGCCGTGGGCCTGCTCGGCGAAGTCCTGCCACCGCTGGTCCGGGCGACCCAGGTCAGCGTCGATCGTCGCCTCCCCAGTGGCGAAGCACCACCGGCACGGTGCGGACGCGACCTCGAACAGCCGCACCCGAGGGGTGTACTCCGGTGCCGCCGCCACCAGCCGCAGCTCGCCGCGCTCATCGGCCACCATGATCCCCGCTGTCTGCACGTTCAACAGTTCGACGCACCGTTCGGCCACCCAGTGCAGCAGGCCGTCCACGTCGAGGTCGGCCACCATCGTGTCGGACAACTCCACCAGGAAGTCCATGATCGTCTGATCGTCAGTCGCGCTCACCGAATCCACCTGTCCCGTTCCCGCCGTCGTCCAGGTCGTTGAACCGCAGCCGCCGGGCCACGACGTCGGCAGCCGCCTCGTCGAGTTCCCGGCCGGCGGCGAACGCGTACGCCCGCAGCCGCAGCAGCGCGTCCTCGACCGCAACTCCGAGCTGTACACTGATCATCCCGGTGGCCTGGTGCACGGCCGCCCGCTGCAGCAGGTGCTCACCAGGGCCTTTATCGAGCGGCGGATACTCGTCATCGCCGAGCGCCGCTGCCTCGGCGAGCAGCAGCTCGGTCACCGCAGCTGCGACGATCAACGCGTCCGCCAGCGTCCGGTCAGCCAAACCACCCGCGGCGCTGCGGTACAGATCCATCACCCCCATACCCACCGCACCCACCCGCAGCGGAATCGCGAACACCGCCCGCGCCCCGGCCTGCACCGCCGCCGGAGCGAACGCCGGCCAATGCTGCTGCCACACCGGCGCCCGCAGATCCTCGGCCAGAACCGGACCCGCCCGCGCATACGCGTCCCGGCACGGCCCTTCACCGAACAGAAACTGCAACTGCTCAACCCGGGCACTGACCACGTCGCTGGCGAACCGCACCTGCTGTGTATCCGGCGTCATCACCGTCACACCCACCCCACCGATCCCCGAAAGGCCGGGCAGACAAGCGCGACACAGACTCTCCACATCCGGGCCGTGCGCCGCCACCAGCTGCTCCACCCGCAACCGTTGACCGGAATCATCCACATCGATCACGGCCGACCGGACACGCACACACCACGGTTCACCATCAGGAGAACCTCCGACCCTGCCCCGGAACGACCGCCCGATTTCGGACCCAGCACCAACAACTCCTGGCATCCCACCGAGCACCACCGGATACGGCAGATCCCCACAACCATACGCGCGGCCACGAAAACGGACCCGAACGATACAACGCGCGCCACTCGCCGAGCCGCTGTCACCGTCCGTACACGCCGGCGCCACGCAACCAGGCACGCCGGTGGTGCTCCATGGCCGGCTACGGCAACTACGTCAAAGATGCGACGCTCCTACGCCACCCGCCGTGGCCGCCCGGAATCCACCAGTCCCGCCACGTCGGCGGAAGCAACCGTAGCCTGATCCCTCGCACAGCTCCGCATCCGCCGGCACGACCGACTCCACGGAGTCCTCGGGTCCGTACCCAAGATCGGTGTTTCCAGCTTCGGTTGGTAGGTTTCGGCGGCCGGCCAGCGGTCACCGAAGGTGATGGCGAAGGCGTTCAGCACGGGCTTCCAGCGCATCGTCCATCGGGCGCGGCCGGTCCCGGTCAGTTCCAGCCCGCGGGCCTTGGCCTCGGCCACCATCGCCGCCGCCGCGGCCTGCTCGGGCGACAGCTGCCGCCCGTCACCGTCGGTCTTCTTCCATGGACTCACAACGCTCGATGTCATTACCCACGGTGCCCATCCCGCCGGACCTCAGCCCGGCGTGTCGGGCTGGAAACACCGCTCCTGGCACAGTCCCCGCCGTTTGACCGGCACGAATGGCATCTCGCACCGGTTGGTTTCGGACACGGCTCATGCGGTCGACGCCAGTGCTAGTTGCCGCATGCGTTTGAGCATGCTGTTCATGGGCATCGAACCCGTCGTGGAGAGCGGCTTGTTGATCGGCGGACGGTATCGGTTTCGCGAGCGGCTTGGCCATGGCGGTATGTCCGTGGTGTGGCGAGCCGATGACCATGTGCTGGGTAGGGAAGTGGCCGTCAAGGTTCTCTCGGCACAGCTGGCAGCTGATCCGAAAGTGCTGAACCAGATCCACGCCGAGGCGCGTGCCGCGGCAAGCCTGCGGCACCCCATGGTCGTCGAGGTCTACGACTACGGCGAGACGACCTATCAGGGCAGGGTCCTGCCGTATGTGGTGATGGAGCTCGTCGACGGTCGCACGATGGCCGAACTGCTCAGCGGCAACCGGATTCCGTGGCGCCTGGCCGTGTTGATCTGTGCCCAAGTGGCGGCTGCCTTGGCCGCGGCACACGCACACGGTGTCGTGCACCGTGACGTCAAACCGGGCAACGTGATGGTCACCTCGTCGGGGGTGAAGCTGGTCGACTTCGGGATCTCGGCAGCGGTGGGCGAGATGGACGGAAGTAACGGTCAGCTGCTGGGGACCCCGGCATACTTGGCACCGGAACGCATCGACGGCGGCCCGGTGCGTCCGGCGACCGACGTGTACGCCCTCGGATTGCTGCTCTACCTCAGCCTGGCCGGGCGGATGCCGTGGCAGGCGTCCACCACCACCCAGATGCTCAAGGCCCACTACTACGCCGAACCGGCGCCGCTACCGGCGGTGCCGGGGCTGCCTTTCGAAGCGGCCCGGCTGGTCCCGCGGTGTCTGGCGAAGACGCCGGGTGATCGGCCCACCGCCGCGGAGGTCGCCGAGGTCCTCGGCGAGATCGCTGGTCTTCCGCCGGCCACACTTCTGCAGGCCGCGGCGGCATCGACGGAAACCATCACGATCACCCGACGTTGGCGGAGCCGTATCGCGGCGGTGGCGTTGGCGGGTACGGCACGCTTGCCCGGCGGCCGCCGGGCTCTGGTCTCGGCCGGCACCGCTACGGCCCTGGTCGCCGCGGGCTTGGTGGCGTGGGCGGGGAGTGAGTCTCGGGTACCTTCGCCCGCGACCGCCGAGTCGCGGCCGCAGGCCGCCTGCACCGTCGAATCGACGCGGCATAGGGGCCACACCACGCTGACTCCGTCACTCGCGCCTATCGGGAACGGCTGCCGGACCGAGATGGCTGCGCCCGAGGTCACGAGGCCGGCCACATCACCGGTCGTCCAGCGAATCGCGGCCGGCGGGTTACCGAGAAAGGCCGCGGCCGCGGCTGATCCCCAGCCCGCGCCGAAGGCCAAGAGCAATGACAAGGCGAAAGCCAAGGGTAAAGCGAAGGCCAAGAGCAAGGGCAAGTCGAACGCCAAGGGCAAGGCGAAGGCCAAGAGCAAGGCCAAGGGGAAGGGCAAGGCCTAGAAGGATGGCCGCCTGCGGCCATCCTTACTTCTCCGGGCGAAAGGCTGTCAGGCCGTCACCGTGGGGTTCGGTCCTGGCCGGGGCGGCAGGCCCCAGTGTTCGACCGAGCCGTCGATCAGGCCGGCAACCAGCGACAGGGCGCCGCCCTCGTGCTCCCACCAGTCGCTGCTCCGGGTGAACACGACCGCGGGCCATTGGTCCGGGTCAGGGCTGCTCTTGCGCCAGAAGAACATGTCATCCTCGTTGGAAGCGCCCCACAGCAGCAGTCCGCCGGGATCGGGATGAAACGTGTAGTGATCCGGCATCTCGTCGTCCAGGCTCTCCAGCATGTCCAACTCCTCCGCCTGCATTTCGACCCACCGCTGCGTCTCCCGCTCGGCTATACAGGTAGTCCTTCGCGAAGTCATCGAGCACGGAGCAGGACCTTACCGGCGGCAGCTAGAGCCGGCCTGGCGTGTGCGCAGCGATGTGAGCTGTAGGGCCTGTTTGCTCAGCAGTCCCGTCGCGTGAACCACACCCATTCACACCGTCGGAATACCTGTACGCCATGCCGCTAGGCGTCGTCGCGCTGGCGGGCGGCGGCCCAGGCGGCGATCTGGGCGCGCGAGGCGAAATCGAGTTTGGTGAGGATGTGTTCGACGTGCGTGTTCGCGGTGCGCCGGCCGATCATCAGCCGGTCGGCGATCTGCTGGTTGGTCAGGCCGTCGGCGACCAGCAATGCCACCTCGCGCTCACGTTGGGTCAACGGCGCCCAGCCGGCCCGCTGCGGAGGCAGCTCGGCCGGGTGCAACGACGGCTCGTCGAGCGCGTAGCCGATACCCGCCGCCGGGTCCAGGTTGAGGCCATCGAGGTACGCCTCGTCGAAATTTGTGTCACCGGCCGTCTGCCGGGCCAGCTTCTCGACCTGCCCTCGGGCCACGATCAGGTCGATCCAGCCGAATTGAGGCCGGCCGACGGACTGCCAGAGGCGGTGCGCAACGCCGAGCAGCCGGGCGGCCCGTTCCGCCTCGCCGAGCATGGCGGCGGCCCTGGCGAGCACGTCGACGGCCATCGCGCAGCCCACACTGTCCTCCAGCTGCCGCTTCGAACGAAGTGCGTCGCGGCAGCAGCGAACCGCCGCGGCGAGGTCGCCGCGGTCGATCTCAGCCAGGGCGCGCATGTAGGAGGCGTACGAGCCCATCCATAGCTCTCCATGCCGCCTGCACAGCGCCGTGAGCCGCTCGGTGACGGCGATCTGCCGGTCGAACTGACCGGTGACCGCCAGTGCGATGCATTGCGTGCCGAGCGCCATGAGCGGGCCGGGCGCCGGGTCGCCACGGTCGCGGTGCAGAGCGGCCGCCTTCTCGGCCAACGCCAGCGCGCGTACCGGGTCACCCCGGAAAAGGGTGCAGACGGCGGTGACGTACGTGATCCAGAAGGCCGCCTCGGTGTCGTCGTGGGCCTCGGCATGCGACCGGAGTTGACCGAGCCGCATCTCGGCGGCCTCCACGTCGCCTTGCATCGCCGTCAGCAGGCCGGCGCTCCACAGCGCCTTGGTCAGCGCCTCGCTCGGCGGGTACTCCACCGCGAGCAGCCGGTCCAGGTAATGCCGGCCTTCGCGCGCGTGTCCACAGGTGTTCCAGAAGAACAGCAGCGCTGCCGCCAGCTCGAGCCCCGCCTGGTGTTCAGCTGGATCGGTGAGACAGAAGTCCAGGGCCGACGTGAGGTTGGTGTGCTCCCGGTCCAGCCGCTGTTTCCAGACGACCTGGTCGGGCCCGCACCAGTCGGTGTCGAAGCGCTGCGCCAGCCGCAGGTAGAAGTCCCGGTGCCGGCGCCGCAGCCGCCGCTCGTCCCCGGTGTTGCGCAGCATGTCGAGGCCGTACTCACGCAGCGTGTCCAGCAGGCGGTAACGGGCGCCCGTCGGGTGCTCGACGCAGAGCAGGATCGACTTGTCGACCAGGCCGGCCACCGATCGCAGCATCTCGGAGGCGGGCAGCGCGTCGTCGGCGCACACGTCCTGGGCGGCGGACAGGTCGAAATCGCCGGCAAAGACCGAGGCCCGCGCCCAGAGCAGACTTTCGGTGCGGGTACACAGATCGTGGCTCCAGTCGACGGCGGTACGCAGCGACTCGTGCCGGCCGCCGGTCATCCCGCCGGTCAACAGTGCGAACCGGTCGGCGAACCGGCCCTCGAGTAGGTCGGCGATCTGCTGCACCGGCAATGCCCGAGCGCGCACCGCAGCCAGTTCGATGGCGAGCGGGATGCCGTCCAGTCCACGGCACAGCCGGGCCACGGCGGCCTGGTTCGTCTCTGTCAGCGCGAAGCTCGATGAGGCTGCCCTGGATCGCTCGGCGAACAGGACCATCGCCGGGGATGGCTCCCGGTCCACCCCGTCCCCGGCCGCAACCCGCTCAGGGTCGGGCACGGCCAGCGGCAGCAGCGGGAACACCTGCTCACCCTGCACCGCCAGCGATTGTCGGCTGGTAACCAGCACCCGCAGGGCCGGCGCCCCGCGCAGCAGCTCCGCGACCAGCTGTGTACACGAGTCGGCCAGGTGCTCACAATTGTCCAGAACCAGCAGCAGCCGACGCGACTCGAGATACTCCACCAGCGATTCCGCCCGTGGCCGGGCGGACTGGTCGCGCAGACCGAGCGTCTGAGCGACGGTCTCGGCCACCAGGTCCGGCTGGGCAAGCGGGGACAGGTCGGCAAGCCAGGCACCGTCCGGGAATGCCCGCTGCACCTCGGCCGCGACGCGCAGCACGGTACGGGTCTTCCCCACCCCGGCAGGGCCGGTGACGGTGACCACCCGGGACACCGCCAGTAACCGTTTCAAGTCCGCCCGCTCGGCAACCCGGTCCACGAAGCTCGATAGTTCCGCCGGCAAGTTGCCTTGGCGCCGCTGCTCCCGCATTGTCTCCGCCACGCAGCTCTTCCTTGGACACTTGCAGCATAGGCGGGCACCGGTGGGGAAGTCGTGGTGTCACCCGGGCAGGGAGACGGAACGCGTCCGATATGTCCTGTACGAGTTTGGTGGCTGGGTGGGTACTGCTGCGCTCTGCCGCCCTGCAGGGCACTGCCGTGCGTGCTGCACCACGGAAGGCGCGGCTCCCGCACCGTGCCTTGGCGGTCAGCATCCCTGGTCGTGTCGAGAACCGGGTCCGCGAGCGGTCTGCCGGTTTACGGAGCCCCCGACTCTCGCAGATGGCTAGGCACCTTAGACCGCATCTCATTTGGGATGGTTGCTGGTCAACAGGTTCTGCTTGGCGGCGCGGCGGTAGCAGATGACAGCGCACGCCAGGCGCAGGAAT
>NZ_JBEZZB010000152.1:0-25177 GCF_040638955.1 Actinoplanes sp. NPDC024001 | reverse complement strand
CGCCGGGGCGGGCTGTTCGGCGGCCTTCACCACGGTGACGAAGGACGGCGCGTTCGCCGCGGCCGGCGCCGCCGCCACGGGGGCCGGCGCCGCCGGCCGCAGCATCGCGCTGACGTCGACGACCCCGGCGGACACCGTGACACCGGCCACCACCGCGGCTGCCACCAGCCACGACACCGCATCCGACCCGGACTTCACCGCCATGTGCCGCAGATCGGCCGCCGGGCGGCATCGCGGCAGCCTTCCCCGGGTGCGATCGTGGTGCACCGGCTGGCGCGATCGTTCAAGACCGGGCCACGGCGGCGCGCCTACCGTGGGGCCCGTGGTGGACGATTTCGCGAGTGGTGCGCTGGTCGCGGCGCTGCGGCGAGCCCTGGCCCGCGACGGCGTGCCGGTCCCGGCGGCGACGACCCGCACGGTGCTGGTTCCGCTGACCGTCAAACGGACTCTGCTCGCCGGGGTCGCCGCCGAGCACGGCCTGCTCACGCTGGTGCGGGCCGGGGCGGGGGTGCTGCGGGAACGCTCCGATCCGATGCTCGCCGCCCTGTGCGCCGCGGGCAACCCGGCCGACCTGTTCGACCGGTGGGGGCGACTCGAACGCTTCACGCATGCGCGGCACCGGGTCGCCGTACCCGAGATCGGTGTTGACCGTCTGGTCGCCGAGCACGTGGGGCCGCCCGGCGGGCGGCCGGAGCCGGCCGAGGACGCGGTGATCCTCGGTCTGCTGACCGGCTTGATGGGAGCCGTCGGCGCCCGGGGTCTCCGGGTCACCGCGGGCGCCGGAGTCGTCTACGCCGACGGCGCCTTCCACGCGCCGGGCACCGACACGGCACGCTGGTGTTTCACCTGGTCGTCGCTGCAGCGGCAGGCGCCGCAGCCGGCCGCCGGCACCGGCCTCGCGGTCCGGGCCCGGCAGATGCTCGCCGGCGATCCGGCCCGCCACTGGACCCTGGACCGTCTCGCCGCTGACCTCGCCGTGTCGTCGCGCGGCCTGCAACGCGAGCTGTCCGGCGTGGGCGGCTTCACCGGGCTTCTCGCCGCCGTCCGCGCGGAGGCGGCCGCCCGGCTGCTGCGCGCCGGCGTGCATCCGCTCAGCGTCGTCGGGTTCACCTGCGGCTACGCCGACCAGCCCCATTTCACCCGGGAATTCAAACGCCGCACCGCCATGACACCCGGCCAGTACCGGTCGGCCTTCGCTCCGGAGAGGCACCCGTGAACATCACGAACCAGACCGCGCTGATCACCGGCGCGACGCGCGGCATCGGCCGGGCCCTGACCGATCAGCTCATCGCCGGCGGCGCGCGGATCATCGCCGTCGGCCGTGACCGGGACCGGCTCGCCGCGCTGACCGCCGATCACGGGGACCGGGTCGTCCCCCACCACGCCGATCTGGCCGACCCCGCCGCGGTCGACGCGCTGCTGGACGCCGTCACCGGCCGGCACCCGGACCTCACCATCGTGATCAACAACGCGGCGGTGCAGGCGCACACCGACTTTCTGGCCGGTGACGCGCACCGGGCCCGTCCGGTTGCGCGCCGGGAGATCGCGGTCAACCTGGACGCGGTCGTCGCGATCTGCGCCGGCCTTCTGCCGCGGCTGCGGCAGCGGCCCGCCGCCGCGATCATCAACCTGACCACCGGGCTGGCCATGGCGCCCAAGCGCGCGGCCCCGGTCTATTGCGCGACCAAGGCCGGGGTACGCACCTTCACCCGCGCGTTGCGCTACCAGTGCGAGCAGGGCGCACCGCACGTACGGGTGTGTGAGGCGATGATGCCGCTGGTCGACACCGACATGACCCGTGGCCGGGGCACCGGGAAGATCAGCGCGTCGGCGGCGGCGCGGGCGGTGCTCGACGGGCTGCGCCGCGACCGTGCGGAGATCTACGTCGGCAAGGCCCGGCTGCTGCCCGCCCTGATGCGCGTGACGCCGTCGCTCGGCTACCGGATGCTGCGCAACGGTTGAGCCGGGAACCGCGACGGGCTGCGCCCGGCCCGCCACCAGTGCTAGACATAGAAAATGCTCGATAACAACTCGGCGGGCCGGGTCGCCCGGGCTGTCCTCGCACCGGTGCTGTTCATCGGGGCACTCGGCGGGGCCGCCGCCGCACCGGCCGCCGCGGCACCCGTCGTCCGCGGCGAACTGCTGCCCGTCCCGGCCGCCGGCGCGAACCTGCAGATATCGGTCGGGGCGGTCGACGTCTCACCACTCGGTGTGGTCGCCGGCAACGTCGGGGAGACCGTCACCGCCCCGGACGGCTCCACCTCGTACACCGAACGCCCCCAGCGATGGTTCAAGGTCCCGCGGGCCGGGTGGCTGCGTCAGCAGCTCGCCCTGCCCGCCGGGGCGACGTCCGGCAGGGTGAGCGGCCTCACCGACCTGGGCGAAGCCGCCGGGTCCGTGACGCTCGGCGACGGCCGCGCGGCCCGCTGGTCGCTCGACGGCCGGTCCACCACGCTGATCGGTGGCGCGTCCACGTCCGTCACCGCGGTCGGGCCGAACGGTCCGTGGGCCGTGCTGACCTACGACGACGACATTCCCATCATCGGCGACTCCGAGCTGGTGACCCGCGACAATGTGCGCACGCCGCTGCGCGGCACACCGGACCTCGACACCGGCAACCGGCGCTCGGTCAGCTCCGTCGGCGGCCCCGACACCGCCATCGTGTGGGTCGGCGAAGGGCTCGGCCAGGGCCGCACCTCCCGGCCGGTGCTGTGGAAGGACGGCGCCACCCTGCGGTTCCCCGTCATCAGCTCCTACTTCCTGGGGCCCGCCTGCACCTCCCAGGTGCAGGCCGACGGCAGCGCCGTCTACAGCGGGTACCTGCGCGACAACGGCGAGATCGCGTTCGCGCTGGTCCGGCACGTCGGCGGCGTTCCCGGCTCGGACGTCACCCTGGCGCGCGCCACCGGGGCCGGCCAGCCCACCGGCGGGCTCAACTGCACGCCGGCGTCGTCGTCCGACTCGCTCGCCGCCGACGGCGGCATCGCCGGGTACATGACCGACGGCAACGGCCAGCAGGCGGCGTACTGGGACGCCACCAACGCGCTGACCGTCGTCGCCCGTGAGGAGGGGGAGCTGTCCGCGGCCGGCGTGGCGGTGGCCGACGGCCGCCGGATGGTGATCCTGGCCCAGCACCAGGACGGCACGACCCGCGTGTCGCTGTGGGACGACGGCGTACGCACCCGGCTCACCGCCCCGGCCGGATGGAGCGTGACGTCGGTGGTCGAGCTGACCGAGGCCGGTCTGCTGGTCGCCAACGCGCGCAACGCCGCAGGCGTCAACCGCCCCGTCGCGTGGAACCTGCCCGGCAGCGCTTGACCGTCCGGGCCGGCTGTCAGCCCGGCGGTATTCCGGCGATCAGAACCTGGTAGCCGGTGGTGTCCGGCGGAACCAGGTCCGGCGCCACGGTGGCGAAGGCGACCGTGCTCGCGTCGTCGCTGAGCACCGGCTGGAACAGGCCGTGCTCGATCGGCTGGCCGCCGGATCCGGCCGGTGCGACGCTGCGGGTGACGCCGGTGCGGCGGTCGCGGATGAAGACGTTCACCGCCTCGCCGGTGTGGGCCGGCTCCAGGTTGGTCGCGTCGGAGCTGAACGTGACGAAGCGGCCGTCGGCGCTGATGTCCGGCGTGGAGCTGAACCGGTTGGCCCGCTCCCCGCTGCTGGAGAGGCTGACCAGGGTGGTCGTGCCGGCGACGCGGTCACGGACGAACACGTCCTGCTGGTCGTTCGTGTCACCGCGCTCGAAGTTGGTGGCCGCGGAGGGGAACGCCACGTACCGGCCGGTGGCGCTGATCTGCGGGAGCCAGCTCGATCCGTTGGCCTGCCGGCCCGCCGTGGAGGTGCTGATCCGGGTGGTGGTGCCGGCCAACCGGTCGCGGACGAACACGTCGGTCATGGCGTTGGTGTCGCCCCGGACCAGGTCGGGCGCCGCGGACTCGTAGGCGACGTACCGGCCGTCGCGGCTGATCGAGGCCTGCCGGCTGTCCCCGGTGGCCTGCCGGCCGGTGGTGGAGACGCTGACCCGGGTGGTGGTGCCGGCCAGCCGGTCGCGCACGAACACGTCCGACGTGCCGTTGGTGTCGCCGGCCACCAGGGTGTCCGCGAAGCTCTCGAACACCACGAACCGGCCGTCCGCGCTGATCGCCGGCTCGTCGCACTGGTACGGCGCCGCGATCCCGGCGGTGGACTGGCAGATCAGTTCGGTGGTGCCGGCCCGCCGGTCACGCACGTAGACCAGTGGCGGCCCGTGGGGTTGGCTCGGGTCCGGCGCCGGGGCCGCGGTCACGAAGGTGACGTACCGGCCGTCGGCGCTGACCGACGCGGAGTAGCTGTGGTCGGGCAACTGCCCGCCGGCGCCGGTCAGGCTGACCCGCTCGGTGACGCCGCTCCGGCGGTCCCGGACGAAGACGTCGGTGACGCCGTTCGTGTCGCCCGGCACGAGATTCGACGCGGACGACTCGAACGCTACGAAACGGCCGTCGGCGCTGACCGCCGGCGACGTGGAGCTGGAGTTCCCTTGCTGCCCCGCGCTGGACACGCTCACCACCGAGGTGGGAGCGAGGACCAGGCCGGCAACGACGACCCAGGTGAACGACATGTCAAAACGCTAGGAGGGTGGCCCGTCCGGCGGCTCCCAGGTTCGTGCCAGACGCTGAATCGCACGGTCAGCAGGGATGCTCAGGGTGAGGCGTGGTGCCGGCCTCACCCTGAGCCCCGGGTGGAGTTACTCCCTCCACTGCTGCGCCGGCGAGACGCCGGGCAGCGGTTTGCCGATCACGGCCAGCGGGATGAAGAAGCAGACCTGGCCGATGGCCATGATCAGCGTGGCGAGGGCCTTGTCGTCGTAGTGCCGGCTCGCCTGGGCGTACAGGTCGTCGCTGACGCGTTCCCCGGTGGGGTTGGCGGTGAGGACCGCCTCGACCAGGGTCAGCGCGATGCGTTCGGCGTCGGTGAAGCAGGAGGCGTCGCGCCAGGACGCCACGGCGGTGACGCGTTCCTCGGTCTCGCCGGCCTTGCGCAGGTTGCCGGTGTGCAGGGTGGTCAGGTAGTCGTTGCCGACGATCTGCCCGGCGCGCAGCTGCAGCAGGCTGATGGTGCTCTGCGGCACGCAGCCGTTGCCGGTGGCCTTGAACAGCGCGCCGCTGATCTCCCCCAGCTCGGGGACGAGGCGCATGGGGTTCGGCAGACGGGACTGGAGTTGCTGCATGGTGGCGTACCTTTCTGGATTCCGTTGGTGTCTCATCGCTTTGACGGATCCGGCGTGGCGAAGGTGACCGCCTGCCGGCGATCCGGCTCGCGCCGCGCCAATAGGACGGTGGCGAGGACGGCGGCCAGGTAGAACGTGCCCGCGCCCAGCAGGCCGGCGGTGTAACCGCCGGTGAGCGCCTCGGGTACGGGCGTGCCGGCCGGCTGGTTCGCGGTGGCGGTGACGGCGACGCTCGCCAGGACAGCCAGTCCCACCGCGCCGCCGATCTGCTGGCTGGTGTTCACCAGTCCGGAGGCGACGCCGGAGTCCTGGGGCGCGACGCCGTGCACGCCGCCGATCGTGGCCGCGACGAAGCCGATGCCCAGGCCGATGCCGCCGAGCAGTTGCGCGGGCAGCAGCACGAGCAGGGCGTTCTGGTCCGGGGTGAGCAGGCTGAACCAGCCCATCGCCGCGGCGGCCACCGCCATGCCGGTCATCAGGACGGTGCGGGTGCTGGTGCGGGCCTGCAGGGTCGGGCCGATCAGCCCGGAGCCGATGCCGATGCCGATGGCGAACGGCAGGTACGCCAGCCCGGTGGTCATCGGGGAGTACTGCTTGATCGTTTGCATGTAGAGGGTGAGGAAGTAGAAGGTGGCCAGCTGCCCGGCGCCCATCAGCAGCATCACCAGGTTGACGCCGAGCCGGCTGCGGTCGGCGAGGACGCTGCGCGGCAGCATCGGGCTGCGGGCGCCACGCTGGATCAGCACGAAGACGGCGAGCAGCACGACGGCGGTCGCGGCGCAGGCCACGGTGAGCGCGTCGCCGGCGCCGTGGGATCCGGCGCGGTTGATGGCGTAGACCAGCGAGCCGAGGCCGACGGTGACGGCGGCCGCGCCGGGCAGGTCGATCCCGCCGCGTTCGCGGGTGCCGGGGACCACGGCGGCGGTGCCGGCCAGCACCAGCAAAGCGATCGGAATGTTGATGAACATGATCCACCGCCAGCCGAGGTATTCGGTGAGGGCGCCGCCGAGCAGCAGGCCGACCACGGACCCGAGGCCGCCCATGGCTCCGTACACGCCCAGTGCCCTGTTGCGCTGTGGCCCGGCGGGGAAGGTGTCGGCCAGCAACGACAGGGCGGCCGGGGCGACGATCGCGGCGCCGGCCCCCTGCAGGATGCGGGCCGCGATCAGGACACTGCCGTTGCCGGCCAGGCCGCCCAGCAGCGAGGCGGCCAGAAAGACCAGCAGGCCGATGCGGAACATCCGGCGCCGGCCGAACAGGTCCCCGGCTCGGCCGCCGGCCAGCAGCAGGCCGCCGAAGACCAGGGCGTAGGCGGTGAGCACCCAGTCCAGGTCCGCCTCGGCGATCCTCAGCCCGCCGCCGATGACCGGCAGCCCGACGGTCACGATGGTGCCGTCCATCACCATCAGCAGTTGCGCGGCGGCGATCACCGGCAGCGCCAGGCCGCTGCGGTCACGGCGCCCGGGGTACGAGGCCATCCGCATCCCTCAGGCCTTCGTGGCGGCGCGGTGGACGGCGGCGGCGAGCCGGTCGTGTTCGGGATAGGACCAGCCGAACCCGAACCGGCGCCGGGTGTAGCCGAAGGCGATGCCGCTGCGCGGGTCGGCGAACGACTCGGAGCCGGCCGAGCCGTCGTGACCGAACGCGTTCGCGCTCAGGAACGGGTAGCGCAGACCCTTGGCCTGGAAGCCGAGCGCGTAGTTGCCCTGCGCGCCGCGGACCAGGTCACCGCCGGTGGAGTGCAGCATGGCGAACTCGGCGACCGTGTCCGGCTCGAGCAGCGCCGCCCGGCCGTTGCCGCCCCAGAGCGCCGCGGCGTACAGGCCCGCCAGACCGCGTGCGCTGCCCACACCACCGGCCGAGGCCGGGCCGTTGCCGCGCACCGTACGGGTGTTGACGAAGGCCACCTGGTCCAGCGGCGGCGTGCTGTTGAGCCCGTAGCCGACGCCGGTGATGCTGTGCGGGCCCGGCACGTCCGCCCAGAACGCCGCCTCCTGCTCCGGCGTGGCCGACCACCACTGGACCGGCAGGAACCGCTGCTCCTGCGCCTGCGGCAACCCCACAAACAGATCCAGCGCGTACGGAACGCGCACGCGCTCGTCGTACACCTGCCGCAGTGGCTGTCCGGTCGCCCGCCGGACCACCTCGGCGATCACCGCGAACGTGACGAACCCGCCGTAGCCGTACGCCGAACCCGGCCTCCAGTAGGGCCGCTGCCCGGCCAGCCGGCGGGCGATCACCGCGTCGTCGGCCAGCTCCGCCGCGGTCAGCCCGCCGTCGACGCCGATCACACCCGAGCGGTGGGTGAGCACGTCCCGTACGGTGATCGTGTCCTTGCCCGCGGCGGCGAATTCCGGCCAGTAGCCGGCCACCGGCCGGTCGACGTCGACGATGCCCTCCTGCGCGAGCAACGCCACCACCACTGTCGCGGCGCCCTTGGTGGACGAGTAGACCCCGGTGAGGGTGTCCCCGCTGACCTGCGGCCCCGCCCACAGGTCGACCGCCAGGCGGCCGCCCGCGTAGGCGGCGAGCTGCGACCCCACCTGGCCGCCCTGTTCGGCCACCACCGCGGTGTACTCCTCGCGGACGTGGTCGAACCCTTCCGCGACATAGCCGTGCACGTGCGCATGACTCATGACCAGCAACCTTTCGTGTGAACGATCGCCGTCATGACGAACCCCGTCCACCGAAGGTGACCGGCCGTGCGGTTCAGCTTGGTCGTGCAACCTCCGGCTTCGCGCCTGTGTCGCCGCGCAGACCAGCCCTGGCTCTGCTCACGAGTTGCGACACCAGCGGCTCGTTAGTTTTGCTTCCATTGATCGGTTCACCCGATGATCAATCTTCGCGAGATTTGACCGCACCCTCGTCGGCTGCCGGAGGTTCAGCTCTGCCGGCTATCAACGGGTGAAGCGGGAACCTCCGCCATCTCGACGGATCCGACGTGAAGTGGAGAGCCGAGGGGTGCCTATTCGAGCATGACCCGGCGGATCGTGGTGCGGTTCCGCGCGATCCACGAGGCGCTGCGCGCTCGCCAGGTGATGCCCCACAAGATCGGGTAGCCGTCGTCGGCAATCGCCGCGGTGCTGTCGATAGTCACGCCTTGGGCGACCGCCTCGTGGCGTGCGTTGTGGATCGCGACGTCGGCGAGTCGATCAATAAGTTCGTCTCGCGCGTTCCGGGGCAGGCCGTACCCGTCAACGATGGCTCGGGCGTGACGAGCCCTGGTGAGCGCGTCGGGTAGGCCCTGCATCTCTGCGACGTCGTCATCGACGAGCTGGGCGTTCAGCCACACCGTCTCGGCGAGTTCCCAGAGACGATCCACCGGGCCGGCGAACTCCCAGTCGATGAAGGCATCAGCCCGCCCGTGTTCGCCGACGATGTTCCACGGCCCAGGATCACAATGCCCGATCACCATGTCGTCGCCGCCGAGCTGGCGCAGCCAGTTGACCTGCCACACGGCATCGGCGGGCGGCGTGAACGTTGCCGTGGCGTCGTGCAGGCCACGGAGCAGCACCCCTACTCCACCTACAGCCTCGTCAGACCAGGCGCGCGGATGCGGCGAGTCACCCGGAACAAAGCTGTACCCGTCGCCGACCACGCGCGGCGCGCCTGCGAAACCGACCTGCTCAAGATGCCTGAGTAGAGCGAAGACCGCAGGAGTCCACGGTCCGACCGTCTTGCGCACCACTCCATCGAGCAGAACCGCGTCGGCAACGTGCGTGCCGGAGCCCCAAGTCCCGAGTTGCTCTGAAGATTCCACTCAGGTGCCCCGTCACTCATCGCCCCCAGATAGAGGGCAAGCATCACCACGACGCAGTCGGGCCGCAAGCGATTTGTGCCGACCTCGGCCACGCCCGCTTGCGCCCGCTCGGCCAGGCATCGAAGCAGCGGCCGCCCTGGTGATGGTGTCGAAACTCATGGACACGAAATCCTCGGACGATCACGCGGTGTTGAAGCTGGCGTTCAACCGGTGTCCAAAACTGTGGAGAGAACCACCAGCCCGCTGTGTCGTCAAGGGCGACTACAGCGAGCTGGCTGGCGCGGTGTGCGCAGGGCAGAGGGACGAAAACCCCAGCATCGCGCCTTTAGGATCGCGTCATGGCTAGGACAGATACGGCTTTCCGGGTAATCGCGGCTCCGCTCGACCGCGTGTATGCGGCCCTCGTTGACCCCGAGGCGCTGACGGTCTGGTTACCGCCCGAGGGCATGAGCGGCCGCTTCGAGCGGTTCGAGGCGAAGCCGGGCGGGTCCTATCGGCTTGTGCTGACCTATGCCGACGCCTCGACCTCACCGGGCAAAACCACCGCAGACTCAGATGTCGTTGAGGCCCGCTTCGTTGACATCACCCCTGGAGTACGGGTGGTGCAGGCCGTCAACTTCGTCTCCGAGGACCCGGCCCAGGCGGGCACTATGACGATGACGTGGGAACTCACGGCGGTGCAAGACGGCACACGCGTGGAGTTTCGAGCTGACGACGTCCCGGCCGGCATTTCCGCCGAAGACCACGCTGTCGGGTTGGCCTCCTCGCTGGCCAACCTCGCCGAGTACCTGCAGAGGTGACTTAGCGGCCAGACAGCGCATCGTTGGGGCCTTGCCACTTCGAACACCGGTAGATCGGCGTACTCACCTGGTGGGCAGGTGACATCTCGGCCTGCTGGGGCCCGCGGAACCGCGTCCAGTCTCCATCGATGGTCGTTGAGGCGGTCATGGCGGACCAACTAGAAGCGACCGATGCTGGCAGGCGTTGCTCGGCTCGCGCGCAGGAAGCCGGTTGCGCCTGGCCGGCTGACCACCGTGGTGGGCGGGAGGGATCCGGACATGCTGCGCGCGGCCGTGAAGGGCCGATGCGGAGTCGCTGTATCCGCGACTCGCGGGCCAGCAGAGAGGACGTCATGGCCGGCCGCGCATCGCTGCGGGGCCGGCCCAGAACGTGTTACTTCTTGCGTCCCGCTTTGATCATCGCGACCACCCCGCCAACGATCACGAGCACAACGAGCAGACAAAAGAGCAGGTGCCATGGCTTGATCGCGCCCATGGTCGCGAACCATACCGAAGTTTCGGCGAAGTGAGCCCCACCCGGGCAGCGTGGCGCGCTCCGCTGCTTACGGAGCGGCATTGGATCATGGGGTTCACGTACGGTGCCGCGCTATGACGACAGCTGCCTGACCAGTTGCTGCACGGCGCCGTCGACTTCGGTGCGGGCGTAACCTCTCCAACGCACGGTGAAATTAGCCGTCCGCAGCATGTCGCGTGCCGTTGCCCGCGCGAATGCGTCGTCAGAACGCTGCGCCGCCTCGCACCGTTGGAAAGCCTCATCCACCTGCGTGATGTCGTATCCGCGCAGCACCACGGTGAACGAGGGGAGCCCGGGGCCGCTCAGTGACGCGGTGGGGTCCGCCGCCGGCTCCAGCAAGCGCAGACGATCACGAATAGCGTCCTCGACCTCATCGCAGGCATATCCCCGCAGAACTGCCTGCAGCTCCGGTTTCCGCAACAGTTGTCGGGCCGCTTCGTGGAGCGCCGGCTCCGGCGCGGCCAGCGCCGCATCCACCTCGGCGAGAAGCCGATCCACCTGTTCTCTGTCGTAACCGCGCAGGGCAACGGTGAAGTCCGATCTCATCCTCGGCACAGTAACCACACTCGCGCACGAGCGGAGAGCGCAGGGATTCCGGGCCTCGTTGGCGCGATCCGCTCGCGGTCGATCCAGCCCTTCCGATATTGTGACCGCCGCTCATGATCGTGGAAAGAGGATGTGAATGCGAGTCGGGCGGCTGATGGCCACGAGTGCGGCGGTACTCATGGCGGCCATGGGAGCCGGCTGCTCCCCCACCGCAGACGGCGGTGCCGGCGCGAGCCAGACCCTCCCCTCCGCCGCGCCGATTCCGTCCGACCCGGTGCAGGCTCTCACCGCGGCGAAAGGCCGACTGGGTACGGAGTCCGCCCGGTTCGCCCGGGAACAGAATGACGAGCCGTCGGACTTCACCGGCGTGGTGAACGCGCAGACCAAGAACTGGGAGATCAGCGGCGAGGGCTACGTCGTCCGCCGGATCGGATCAGCCCTCTACATTCGCGTGACCGGCGACAAGCTGCACACCATAACGATGTCGCCGGCCGCGGCCGATCGTTTCGCCGCGGGCGGCTGGATCCGCACCCGGTTGCCGAACTTCCGGGAAACCTCCGTGATCTTCAACGACGAGTTCCCGTGGAACCTGGCCAACCCCGCGGCCCGCGCCACGGCTGTCACCGCCACCGGCGACCGTTCGTTCGCGGGCACGGTCACCATCGACAACCCCGACAGCGGCGCGGCGAACACCACGGAGGTGCCGGTCAGCGTCGACCTCGACGAGCGCGGTCGCTTCTCGAAAATCACCGCCGGTGCGGCCCAGCCCGACGCCGACATGGTGATCACGTTCTCGGACTACGGCGCGCCGGCCGACATCACCGCACCACCCGGTGCGGTTCTGGAGCAGGAAGATCTGTCGATCCTGGTATTCCTCGGCCTGAGATGATCGCGCCTCGACGTCGCCTTCGGCGACCACCGCGGGCCGGCGGATGTGGTCGGCCGGTGAGCGCGGGAGGTCTGCTCGACGCCGTGGTGGCACTAAACTCGCCGGCCATGGGATCGCTCATCTTCAGCATCAACCTGACCCTGGACGGTTGCGTCGACCACCGGGAGGGGATCGCCGACGACGAGACGCACGCCCACTTCACCCGGCTCATGGACGAGAGCGGGGCAATGCTGTGGGGCCGCGTCACGTACGAGATGATGGAGGTCTACTGGCCGGCCGTCGCCCGCGGCGACGAGGAGGCGCCGCCGGCCATGCGCGAGTGGGCGGTCAAGCTGGACGCCAAACCCAAGTACGTGGTGTCGTCGACGCGCAGGGACTTCCCGTGGGCCAACAGCCACCACATCGCCGGTGACCTGCGCGAGGGCGTGCAGAGGCTCAAGGACGCGACCCCGGGCGGGGTCCTGCTCGGAAGCGGCAAGCTCGCGATCCAGCTCGACCGGTTGGATCTGATCGACGAGTACAAGCTGCTCGTCCATCCCAGGATCGCCGGCCACGGGCCGACCCTGTACCAGGACGGGCTCCCCGGCACGCGCGAGCTCGAGCTGCTGTCGGCGCAGCCGCTGCGCAACGGCGCGATGGCCATGCACTACCGCCGCGCACGCTGAGTCACAGGAGTCCATCACCGCCGGCTGACCGGCAGCGCGGCGCCTTCCCCACGCAGAGGGACCACCCTGGAGAGGGAGGGTGATCCCTCTGCGTGGGGAGTTGGGCGGGCGTGCTGGTTTCTACCGTGAGCGGCATGAAGAGAACGCGACGGTTTGACGATGCCGCGCCGCAGCTTCCGGCGGCCGTGGGCAACGGTGCACCGACCGTGACCGTGGTGTCCGAGCCGTGATGGCCGATCGACAGGTTCGGGTTGTCGCGGCGTTTTGGCAGATCGCCTACACCGTGATCCACGTGTCATGGGCGATCAACGGTGGACCCCCATTTTTGAACGGCCGGGAGTCCTATTTCTCAGGCGCATGGCTGCCGGTGATTCTCGGCGCCCTGGCGGCGATCGGGTGCCTTTCCGCCGCGGTAGCCGCCGGCCGCGAGGTGGACGACGCCAGCCGTTACCTGCTCGCCGTCCTCAACGCGGTTGCGGGTGCCGGCTTGTGCGCGTACTCGTTCCTGTTCCCGGTGATCCTGGTGTCGCTGCTGTTCGAGGGTGTCCAGACCGGCACCGTCGCCAGCTTGTCGGCGACCGGCGGCGGCGCCGCCGGCGGCGTCCTCTGCCTGATCATCGCTGCGGGCGAGTGGCAGCAGGCCGCGCGTACGTGCAAGTCTTGCGGCCGGGTCCACGGCAGATCGCCGGGGAGCCGTGCGGAGCGGGCGCCCGGCTGGGCCTTCGCCGGCGCTTACCTGGCCGTCGCCGGGTTCACGGCCCGGATGAGCGTGTGGCTCAGCGACACGATCGCCGGGCGATGGCCGTCCACGGCGACGCAGGCGAACGGCACATCATCGACCGCCATGGTGGTCTTCGTGGTCCTGATGAGCCTGGCCGGCACGCTGTTGCCGCTGGCCCTGGCGCACCGCTGGGGCCGGCTCTGGCCGGCCTGGTCGGGGCCGCTGCGGGGTCGAGCGGTGCCTCGGTGGCTGGTGCTCGGCACCGGGCTGTTCGTCGGGGCGAGCCTCACCGCATACTTCGGCGTCGCCGGGATGACCGCCTGGATCCGCGGCGACCTCGGCGGGCCGTTCCTGCCCTTGCTGCTGGAGATGGGCGGCTACACGCTCTGGGGTGTGGGGTTGCTGGTGGCCGCCGCGTCGTACTTCGCGTTGACCCGGCCCCCGTGCCCGCAGATGGTCATGGAGCGGCGCTGATGGACGTCTACCGTGCGGTGCGGACCAGGCAGTCGGTTCGCCGGTTCACCGATCAGCCAGTCCCGCGCGAGGTTCTCGAGCGCGTGCTGGCGGCGGCCGCCGATGCCCCGTCGGGCAGCAACCTGCAGCCATGGAATGTCTACGTGGTGTCCGGTGCACCATTGGCCACGCTGAAGAAAGCCGTTGCCGAGCGGGTCGCCGCCGGCGACTGCGGTGATGAGCGGGAATTCGCGAACTATCCGCCCGAGGTGCGCTCGCCCTACCTCGAACGCATGACGGCGCTGGGCGAGGGCCTCTACGGCGCACGCGGCGTCGCACGCGGCGACATCGCCGGCCGGGCTCGGATCCGGGCCGAGAACTGGAACTGCTTCGGCGCCGGCACCGCGTTGTTCTGCTATCTGGACCGGGACATGCCGGTGCCGCGATGGGCTGATGTCGGCATCTATCTGCAGACGGTGATGCTGCTGCTGCGCGCCGAGGGGCTGCACAGCTGTACGCAGGAAGTGTGGGCGGAGTACCACCGCAGCGTCGCTGACGTGACCGCCGCACCGCCCGAAAGAATGCTGTTCTGCGGGATGTCGATCGGTTTCGCCGATCCGGCATTCGCGCAGCCTCGTATCCGCGCCCCGCTGTCGGAGACCGTGACATTCCTGGACTGACTGCGTTGACCTCGACTCAGGTGGAGATTTTACGATGTGGAGCAGGCAGTGAGCCACGGTTGCCGGCCCCGCCCGGTTCCTGGAGGTCTTCGAGACCGTCGGCGCGGACAAGCGGCGCGAGCACGGTTGCCGGGGGTGCCCGGGTCTCTTTCGATCCCGACGACGCGTACCGGGTGTGGCCCGTTCAGGCGCCGCAGCCGGGCTCGACGCCTGACCACTGATGGGGAAAGAGGTTTCGGCATGGATGTCACGCCTCCGCGGGTGCGCAGGTTCAGCTCGGCAATCGGCGACGACGCCATCCGCTTCGGCGACAAGATCCTCATCGCGCCCGCCCTCGATAAAGAGGCCGGCCGGTCGATGAGCGCCTACACGTCGTTCTTCTCCGCGGGGGCGCGGGCCGACCTGCCGGCCTCCTACGCGGAGGTCTGGGTGGTGCTCAGCGGAGCACTCCGGGTGGGCGCCGGGAGCGACGCCGTAACGGTGGACGCAGGCGACTTCGTGCACGTTCCGGAGCAGTCGGCCGGGGTTGTCGAGGCCCTCGAGGACACCACCATGGTCTGCGTGTCGGTGCCCGCTCATTGACGGCGACGGGCCGTTACTCGAGTGCACACCCCTTCACCTCTGTGGAAAGATCGCGGGATGCCGGACGCCAGGACCGCGGATGACCTCGTAGCGCTGGCACTCGAGGTGTCCGAAGAGGGTATGCGGGCCGGCGAACTGCCCGTCGGCGCGGTCGTCGTGCTGGGCGAGGAGGTCCTCGGCCGGGCGTACACCCAGGAGCGGACACAGGGCCGACGGCTCGTCCACGCCGATCTGCTGGCCATGGAACAGGCCGACCGGCACCTCGGCTGGAAACCCCGCGGCCGTCCGCTCGTTCTCGCGATCACGCTCGAGCCGTGTCTCATGTGCCTCGGAGCCGCCATGGCCCTGGGCGTGTCCGAGGTCTACTACGGCCTGGAAGCGCCCGACGACGGCGCCGGCGGCGTCGCCGCCGTGTGGCAGCCGGCCCGGCAGGGCATGTCGTTCTCCCGCCTACCCGCCGTGACCGGTGGTTACCGACGGCGGGAGTGTCTGGACCAGTTCCGCCGCTACGCCGCGACCGCCACGAATGCGTCACTACGCCAGTACGCCGAAAGCATGGCCGCCCTCCCGGACGATCTCACCAAGGTGTGAGCCACACCCGCCCCGCCGCGACAACCCTGTCTATCGGTGGCACGACCGCTGCCCGGCCAGGCACGGTCGAGGCTGCCGGCGGAGGCGCTGAGCGCGGCCGGCGGGCTGGGGCGACGATCTGCAGTGCCTCAGTCGACACGCGAGGGATACATGACGGTTTTCGGCTGCCGCCGCTGCGACGCCACTTTGACGGTTCCGGTGTCGAGGGTGGCGCTGCCCGTCCACGCGGGCCAGAAGTACGGGAACGGGCCGGGATCGCTCGCTTCGGCGCTGGAGCCCGGCACGTTCGCGGTGGATCCGCTGCCCTTCGGTCCGCCATGGCGCCGGTGGGCCGAACTCGAAGCAGGTGAGGCCGAGGCGCTCGGCTGGTACGCGCCGAGGTTCGTCGTCTCCACCGGGCCGGTCGGCCGGGTGTTGCTCGCCCCGGGTGACATCCGCGGCGCCGTCGTCGACCCGGCGCTGGCGGGCGACTCCGCATGCTGTGGCCTCGACGGCGACGAGCCCAACATGGTCTGCGTCACCTGCGGCACACCGGTGGCCCTTCGGATCGACGACTGTGGCCTGCGGCAGGCGATCTGGCTGAACCCGCGGACCACCCACGTGATCGAGGACGGGCCGGGCCCGCACCCGGTCCTCGACTGGCCGGACCTGATCGAGCATCGGCCCGGTATCGCGCCGTCCGAACCGGACGGCGGCTGGCACCCGATGTGGGCGGCCGCCGCAGCCTCGGCGCTGGCGCACCTGCTGGCCGCCTCCGGCGGCGACCCGATGGCGATCCCGGATCACCAGGTCGCCGCGGTGTTCCGGCCCGCTCTGGACCGCCTCGTCAGCCGCATCGGCACGGAGCCGGAGCACACCCTGGTCCTGGCCGGGCCCGGCCTACCGGAACCCGACGGCGACTTCGCTCTCATCCCGCAACATCCGCAGACCGGCGAATTGTGGCCGGTGGCCGCACCGGTGAAGCCGGTCCCGCTGGCCTGGGACGCCTGGCGGCACCTCGCGTTCCACCGACCCGCCAAGCCGGTGGGGCGCTCGGTTCCGATCCCGCCGGAGGCCCTGCCGGAAATGCTCCCGAGGTACCGGTTCGCGCCGGACGGCCGAATCTTCCTCCGCGTGCTGGCCCGACTGCCGGAGGTCGCCCAGCCACGGCTGCGTGCCATCTACGACCGAGGCAGTCCCTACGGCTACACCTTCTACGTCTGCTGACCGCCCGGTTCGCCGCGACAGCGCCTGTCCCGCGTCGGGTTCTCTCTCATCGACACGTCCGTGCACACGCCGGCCCTCCCCTAGTGGGACATCGCGACCGCCTCTGCCACGGGAAGATCTTTGACACGCGGGACAGCAACCGACCCCGGTGCGGCATCCCGGCCGCTTCCGATTCCCGAAAAATCGGTAAGGTGACCGATTCGGTGCTCCCCCCATCGGCGCGATGATGGTGTGAACTCGGCGAACGGGGCTAAGCAACCGGCAACCGGTGCACGAAGCGACCGAAATGGGACGCCGCATCACTGGGGCCGAGCCTGCCGCCGCGCTCGCCACCGGCGTAGGCCGGGAAGCTGTCCTGGTCGGTGACGCCGGCTGACCGCGTCGCAGTGACGCCTCCGGGTTGTTCGCAAGCCGTCGCTGCAAGGGAGAAGGTCTGATGGCATTCGTTCTCGTCGGTGATGACGACCCCGACACGCGAACCGTCCTGCGGATGTTGCTGACCCGCGCCGGGCACGAAGTGATGCTTGCCTGCGACGGCCCCGACACCGTGGCGGCCGCGCGCCACCGGCCACCGGACGTGCTGCTTCTCGACCGGGCCATGCCGGGTATGGACGGCTACCAGGTGTGCCGCATGCTGCGCGCGCATCCGAGTACTCGCACCGTCGCGATCATGCTGGTTTCGGCGATGTCGCACTATGCCGATGTTGACGATGGCTTGGCCGCCGGCGCCGACGACTACCTGTTCAAGCCGTTCAACAACCAAGACCTGCTGGCCCGGGTCCGGGCGCTCGCGTCGGCTGCATCGACAGGTGACGAATCAAGACACGCGGTGTGACTGGCCGACGCGCGGATTCCTTCTCCTGGTCGGGGCTGCGGGGAGCTCTCGGCATCGGCTTCCGCACCCTCGGCTGATCTGTCGATCATGAGCACACGGGAACAATGCCGCTCGTTGCGCCAGAGTGAGGGCTGTGGGTCACCGCAGGTGCCGGAAGAAGGCTCGCAGGTCGGTCACCAATAGGTCCGGAACCTCCAGTGCCGGGAAGTGGCCGCCGCGCTGGTGTTCGGCCCAGTGGCGGATGTCCGGATACCGGCGGGCGGCCCAGCGGCGGGATGGCCGGGGCACCTCGGCGGGGAAGATGGACGCACCGACGGGTACGCGGACCTGATCGGCCTGGGTGCCGTCGATCCACGTGGACACCTGGTGGATGCTCTCGGCGTACAGACGTGCCGAGGATGTTGCGGTGCCGGTCAGCCAGTAGAGCGTGACCTGGTCGAGGATGTGGTCCCAGGAGAGCCCGACGGCCTGGTCACCGCTCCTGGCCAGGTTCGGGTCTCCCCAGGTGAGCATTTTCTCGGCTATCCAGGCACACAGACCGCTCGGGGAGTCGGCCAGGGCGTAGCCGAGGGTCTGCGGGGCGGTGCGGTGGATTTCCGAGTACGCCGAGCCGGAGTGTCCGCGTTCGCGCAGGCGGGAGAGGGCATCGCGTTCGGCATCGGTGAGGTCGTCGGTTGCTGTCGGGTCGGGGCCGGCCAGCGGCGGGATGAGGTGGATACCGGCGACGTGGTGGGGGTGCTGCGCAGCGAGAGCGCTGGAGATGCTCGTGCCCCAATCGCTGCCGGCAGCTCCGTAGCGGGTGTAGCCGAGGCCGTTCATCAGCTGGGCCCAGGTGTCCGCGATCCGTTCGATGCCCCAGCCAGGCTGGGTGGGTTTGTCGCTGAAGCCGTATCCGGGGAGGGAGGGGATCACCACGTCGAAGGCGTCCTCGGGCTCGCCGCCATGACGTACCGGGTCGGTCAGTGCTCCGACCAGGCCGACGTACTCGAGCACCGAGCCGGGCCAGCCGTGGGTGAGGATCAGGGGCAGTGCCCGCGGGTACGAGGACCGCGCGTGTACGACGTGCAGCCGCAGGCCGTTCACGTCGACGAGGTACTGCGGTAGCGCGTTGAGCCGTGCTTCGGTGGCCCGCCAGTCATAGTCTTCGGCCCAGTATCGGCACAGGTTCTGCATGACTTGCCGAGGCACCCCGTGGTTCCAGCCTGGTGCGGGCGCCGGTTCGGGCCAGCGGGTGCGGGCCAGCCGGGTTCGCAGTTCCGCAAGGTCCGAGTCGGGGATGTGCACCTGGTACGGCTGAACGGCGAGGGGCATCGGGACTCCTTCGGGTGCTCAGAGGTCGGCCAGCGACAAGGCTTGCTGTGGTGCCAGCCGCGGAGTGCTGCGGCAGGGTCGCGGTCGGGCAGCCACGACCGTCGGCCGAGCGCTACATCCACCCCCTGCCGCGCTATCCGTCCGCGGCCTGCCACCACACGGGCTCATCGGGATCGGTGCAGCAGGTGTGCCAGCTGGCCCAGGTCGGACAGCCGCAGATCGGCCTCCAACTCGCGAAGCCCTGCGGTACGCATACCGGCTGCCCGTCCAGCAGCCAGCCCGGCGGGCGAGTCCTCCACCACCAGGCACCGGGCCGGATCCGCCCCCAGGCGCGCCGCCGCCGCCAGGTATCCCTCCGGGTCGGGTTTTCCGGTGGTCACGTCCTCGGCGGTCAGGAGCAGTGGCGCCGCGATGCCGGCGGCGCCCAGCCGGGCAGCGGCCAGCCGCGCGTCGGCGCTGGTGACGATCGCCCATGGCAGCCCCGATCGGTCGAGGACGGCGAGCAGGTCATCGGCACCGGCCAGTGCGGTCACATCCGCCAGGTCTTCGTACTGCAGCGCCAGCTGCCGGGCCGCCGAGGTGGCCACGCCAGCCTCGTCGAGGTGTGGCAGCAGGCGACGCACCGTCGCGTGCGCCGGCGTGCCGTGAGCGATCGCCAAGACGGTGTCCAGGTCGACGTCGTGCTCGACCGCCCACACCGTCCAGGCCCGTACCACCGCCGCGTCCGAATCGACCAAAGTGCCGTCCATGTCCAACAGCACCGCCGAGACATCGCCCAGGTCCATGCTCCCATATTATCCTCGTGTCACGAGGATAAGGGAGATGGCATGTCAGCCGGCATTGCGCGAACAGTCCGTTGGCGCGCGGCCGCGGAAGTCCTCGGCTATCTGCGGCACCATCCACGGCCCACCCGCGCCGACCTGGTCCGTGACCTGCATCTGTCCAGCAGCTCGGCGACCGAGATCACCGGCCGGCTGCGACGGGCCCGGCTGCTCAGCGAAGAGCCGGCCCCAACCTCCGGCCGCGGCCGGCCCACCACGCTGCTTCGCCCCCACCCTGACGGACCGCTTCTGCTCGCGATCGAGGTCCGCCACGAGCAGTCCCGCTGGGCCCTGGCGGGCCTCGACGGCCAGCTGCACGACATGCACACCCACCAGCATTCGAGCCCGGACCCAGAACACGTGCTCGCAACACTCACCGACACCGTGCGGCAACTGCGGCACCGTCACTCCGGCCGGCTCCGCGCCGCGTCACTCGCAGCTGCGGCGACCGTACGCAACGGCCAGCTCGTCCAGTCCGCCACGCTCGGCTGGGGCCCGGTGGACATGTCGCCCATCACTGCCGGCACCGACCTCTCGTTCATCGTCGGTAACGACGCCACACTGGCCGGCGTCGCGGAGGCACGCACCGGCGCGACCGCGAACACCCGCACCGCACTGCACCTGCTCGTCGATGTCGGCATAGGCGGCGGCCTCATCGCGGACGGCCGCCCCTGGACCGGTGCCACCGGCGCCGGCGGCGAGATCGGACACCTGCCTCTCGGTGATTTCACGCTGCACTGTCCCTGCGGCGCGACCGGTTGCTGGGATCTGGAGGTCGATGGGCGAGCGCTGGCCCGCCATTTGCGTCAAGACTCCCCCACCGATATCCGCGGCTATGCCTACCGCGTGCTCGCCCACGCCGCCTCCGGCGACACCGATGCCGTAGCGGCCGTGCACCGGGTCGTAACAGCCCTCGCCCGCGGCACCGCCGGACTGGTCAACACCCACGATCCGACTGCCGTGAGCCTCGGCGGTCTCGCCGTACCCCTACGCTCCGCCGCCCCGCACCTTTTCGAAACCGTCTACCGCAACGGGCTGATGACTTTCCACCGGCAGCAGCCACCGCCGGTCCTGGACGCGGCCCATGGCGACCTCGGCGCCCTGCACGGCGCCGCCGCCATAGGCTTGGACCACCTGACCACCGAAACCGCGCTGGCGGACTGGCACGACAGCCGAACCGCATAACCCACGCATCACTCCCCCGCGCGAACTGCCCCTACTGTTGCAGGATCGATCTCTATCAAGGGTTCTTGAGCGCTCCGGGTAAAAGTCGGACCGCTAGACTCCGCGCATGCAGCATTGCCGACGTTCCTCCACAAAACGCACAGCGATCGGAGCGCTACTGCTCGTCCTGGCCGTAGCCGGCTGCGACTCCAAAGCGGAATCGTCCTCCGCTGCCACGCCGTCGAGCCCTGACGCCGCCGCCACCGCGACCGCCTCCCGCGCTGCTTCCCCCTCAAGTCCGCGTGACGCCGAGCTTGCCGCATCCCCCTCCCCCACCGCGGACAAGTCACGCAAGGTGGAGGCGACACAGAAGCCCAAAGCAACACGAAAGCCCACAGCGACACAGAAGACGGAGGCACCGAGCGGGGGCGGCACCAAGTACGCGAAGTGTGCCGACGGTGACTGCAAAGTTTCCTTCTCCCGTTCGGTCGAATTTCCACTCGCCAGGTGGACAGTGTCGGCCTCCATGGAGGATCGCGGTGTCCGCGTGCGACTGACCGACGCCAATGGCCGAGGCGGAGGCGGCGGCTTCTTGGCGGGGCCCGGGTGCATTCTGGCGATACACGCCGACGGCGGCGGGCGACTCGGATGCGACCAGCCCCGAACCGAGCCCGAACCGGGAGGGTACGTCGTACACCTGCTGGAGCTGGACGGGAACACCGCGGTCATCCGAGCGACCCTGGGCTGACAAGGAGATCGCTGTGGCAACCTGATCGTGCTGCGCTGTGGTCTGGCGGGAGGAGGCTCGATCGAACCCCACCGAGCCGGCACGGATCGCAACGCGCCTGACGCCTCGCGTGCGTCACGAACGATCAGCGGTATGACAGCACGCTCGACGGCGGCCCGGGTAGTCCCGGACCGCCGTGAGTGCGAGGAGGTCGGCCGACAGCACGACGTCGCCCAGCCGGCCCTCTCGGGCGCGGCCGGGCGATCCCATCGCCGGCAGAGGTCAGCTGTCGAAGTAGAGCGTGGCGCCCGCACACCCGTACGGGCAGTGCAGCTCGGCCCGGTAGTTGCCGGACTGTCTGATGATCATCCAGATGTTGTGCTCGGCGCTGCGGTACTGGTAGTCGCGGAGAATCTCAGCGCCGGTGCCGACATTGCGGATGATGAGGAATGAGCTGGGCGGATCCGCCTCGGTTCCGGGCGGGTTCGGTGTGTCGGGCGAGTAGATGTTCAATGTAGCGGCGTGCGGATTGGCACCGGCGGCGAGCCACATCGGCGCGGTGTTACATCGCCACTTGTTGCTAGGCGCCACCGTGCACGACCGCTGGGCGGCCTGCCCTACGGCACCGGCCGGTTGCCCCGCCAGCATGACGCCGGCGAGCGCGGCCACGGCCACCACGACGCGCATGAGCTTGCTCAACGGATTCCCCCTTCTCGATGTCCTGCGACGATCGTGCGCGCGAGGCAGGGGGTACCACGGCAAGTTCGGACGAATCCGGATGTGCGGTCACCGGCGAAAAGTCGCGGACGACCGGATGGCCGGGGCCGACCGGCTCTGAGCGGCGGTGAGAGCGTGAACGCCGGATCCGCCGGGCCGTGCGGGCCCGCGGCCGTCTCCCCAACGAGCAGGCCGCGCGGAAGTGTGTCTGCCTCGCCGTGATGGCCCTGGACCCGACCGGCACCCGCCGCCGGTGTAGATCGAGTTGTTGACGGCTGGTCTGTTCGCCAAGTTTGGATCAGTTCTTACCTGCCTTCTTGCCCACGCGACGCATGGTTGACGAGCAACCGCAACTCGCAGCTCAGGTCGTTAGCCAGACTCACGGACCGACCGCCCAGCGTGACGGCCCGGTCGGCGGCAGATCAGCACGTCGGCCCTTGAGTCGGCTCGCGCCGACATCTGCAGCCGCAGCCACGTAACATCCCCGAATGGCCTGGATCTTCACCGTCGGCTCTCCAACATCATCACGGCGTGGTGATCCGCAGGCCACCTACGGATGGAGCCATCTGCACAGCTTCCATCGCATGCTTGCCGCCGAAGAGGGTCTCGACCTGGACTCGATGCAAGACTTCGGCGGTTCCCGCTCGTGGCACAACGTGGATAGCCCTCTACGGCTGATGTTCGATCTCGACTACATCAACAGCGAACATCCCACATCCGAGTACCCTGCCTTGGCGGACCGCCTGCGCATCATTCGCTCGAGATGGTCCACGTACGGCCCTGCCGACGATGAGGCGTCGCCTTCGATGACGATCGACCAGCTCGAAGCATTGTCAAAACTGTTGTCAGTGGTGGAGCTCTGCCTGTCGAGAGGCGAACGCCTGCGGGTCTGCTGAGGGTCTTTCGTTCTTCGCCATAGCCGCCCGCCCGCCGGCCGGCGCGCCCGCAGAGCGGCAGGAGCGTGAACCGATGCCGCGGTGCGGGGACTGCGCTCACCGGCGTGGCTATACGGTCAACCGGTGGACGTCTACCTGGTCTGGCACGTTCGTCATGCGCCGTTCCTCGACGGTCGGCCAACCGAACATCATGGCGAGGACGGTGACCTGGTCTGGGATGAGGAGGATGGCGACGATCTGAAGATCCTCGGCGTCTATTCCACCGAGCAGAAGGCCGAAGAGCGGCTCGTTCGAGCACGAGAGTTGCCCGGCTTCCGCGACGAGCCGGACTGCTTCCTCATCGCCCCGTACACCCTTGACGAAGACCGGTGGACCGAAGGCTTCGCTACGGCACCGCGGGACACGTGAACTGCTTCAACCGTCCAGCGCGCTTCGACGGTGTGATCGCGTTGTCGGGTGAGGGCTGGGCTCGTCGGGCTTGCTCTTACACCGAGATCGGTGGCTGCGGTGGCGTGGCGAGCCAGTTCCTCGGCGCTGTGCCGAGGTGCTGGGAGAACACTCGCGAGAACGAGGACGCGTTGGCGTACCCGAGCTCCGTCGCGACCGTGGACACGGCTGCGCCGGCGCGCAGGCGTTCCTGGGCGATGGTGAGCCGCCACTGGGTCAGGTATTGCCCGGGGGTTGCGCCGATGACCTCTTTGAAGTGGGCGGCGAAGGCGCTGCGTGACATTCGTGCTTCGCGTGCCATGCTGTCCAGCTTCCAGTCGGCTTCTGGCGATTCGTGTAGCGCGATGAGTGAGGGAGCCAGACGTGGATCGGCCAGGCCGGTCAGGATGCCCGAAGGTACGCCGAGTTCGTCGACGTGGTCGAGGATCCAGCGCAGCAATCGGATGAGGACGACCTCGAACAGCCGGTCGGCGACGAGCCGTTGACCGCAGCGAACGTTGTCGACCTCGTCGAACAGGACCTGCAGGAGCGGCTCCAGTTCCCCTACGGCGTCGAGGGGGACGATAAGCACGGAAGGCAAAGTCCGCATGAGGGGATGCGTCGCACCTCCCTCGACGTCGAGCGACGCGCACGTGAGGTCGGAGCCCTCGGTCGGCGCGTTGTGGAAGGCGTGCTCGAGAGGCTGCGGATAGAACAGCAGGGTTGGCCGGTCGATCTCGATCCGCCGCACCGCGCCGCCGGGTTCTCGATGGGTGACCGCCATTTCTCCGCGCCGCAGGATGTGCAGGAAGCCTCGGCCGGGCCGGGCCGCGAACGTCGTCACACCGCAGAGTGGGCCGGCGTGGAACAGCCTGGTGTTGACCCGGAAGCGTTGCAGCAGCGGAGTGAGCCGATCGGAAGGTTCCACACCGCCATTCTATGGACGATCCGCTAAGTATCAAAGACTTCCAGATACGTATCGTCCGCCTCCGCAGGGCAGGGTTGATGGCACGAGCCCCGCCATCGGGGCGTTCACCTCAGATAGGAACCAACCATGGCAAACGTGCCTCTGATCGACCGTGACTCCGCCACCGGCGAGGTGAAGGTCCAGCTGGACCAGATCCACGCGGCGTTCGGTGCTGTGCCCGCGATGTTCAAGGCAGTCGCGAACTCTCCTGCCGCGCTCAAGAGCATGTGGGGGTCGTTCGGCGCGTTCTCCGGCGGCACCCTCGGCGCGGCCCTGGGCGAGCAGATCGCCGTGGCGGTCGCGAACCGCAACTCGTGTGAGTACTGCCTGGCCGCGCACACCGCCCTCGGGAAGAAGGCGGGCCTGAGCCGGGAAGACCTCACCGCCGCGCAGGCCGGCAAGTCCGACGACGCCCGTACCGCCGCTCTGCTCGATTTCGCCCTGAAGCTGGTCGATGAGCGTGGCCAGGTGACGGCCGAGGACGTCGCGGCCGTCCGCGCGCAGGGCTGGAGCGACGAGCAGATCGTCGAGACGATCGCCCAGGTCGCTCTCAACCTGTTCACCAACTACGTCAACATCGCCCTCGGGGTGCCGGTCGACTTCCCTAGCAGCTGCGGGATCGCTCCTGGTGGACCGGTCCGGAACTCTTCGTTCTCGTCGACGACTACGACCTCGTGGTGGCCGGTCCGGTGAACCCGCT